>CAIQRS010000161.1 GCA_903874275.1 uncultured Anaeromyxobacter sp. | reverse complement strand
CGATCCGGAGCACCCCGCCGGGCCCCACGAAGGCGTCGGTGGGCTGGAGGTCGGACACGGACTCGGCGTGCCAGGCCCCGTCGAACCACTCGCGCGTGAACGTGGTGGGGAGGGGGAACAGGACGCGGTAGAGGAGCTCGAGTCCCCCGTCCGGCCGCAGGAGGAGGCCCGGGCCGGACAGGTCGGGATAGGTGGCCAGGACCGTCTCGTGCGCCTCCCACCCGCCGCCCGCCTGCCGCCACGCACTCACCGTGTACATCGACGCGGCGGCGGTGGCGAATCTCCCGGCCGCGTCCCGCACCGCCTTCGTCCCTCCGGGCGCGACGAGCGTCGACGTCGAGAGGGTCATCCCCGGGATCGAGGTGAACCCGACGACCGGGGCGCCGTCGGCCACGTAGTTCGTGACGTTGACGTGGTCCCCGACGCGCGCCGAGATCCGGTAGACGTACGTGCCGCCCTCGGGAACGGTGTCCACCCAGCCGTTCACCTCCGGGCCCAGGGTGGCCACCTCGGCCTCGCCGGGAGCGAGGCGAGCCGCCCGGATGACCACCTGCTTCGTCGCATAGGTGCTCCGGGCCGTCCAGTCGAGGCGGACGGAGAGTGGGCCGGCCGGGCTCGCCACGAGGCCGACCGGGGCCAGCGGCGGCGCCGCTCCGGCCAATCCCTGCGCCGGGGTGCTCGCCTCCGAGCCCTTCACGTAGGTCACCCGGTATTCCACGTCGGCCCCGTCCACCCAGGCTTCGAGCGCCGTGTCCACGAACGACGTGGCGTCGAGGGCCACCCCGGGGAGCGCCATCCACGGCCCCGGCGCGGCTCCGCGGGGGATGATCCGGCGCTCCACCCGGATGGCCTCGGCCTGGGTCGAGCCGGCGGTCCACTGGACCCCGATCGCCGGCGGGGGGCCGAATCCGGAGGAGATCACGAGCCCGGTCGCCGGGCGCAGCCCACGGTGGACCGTGGCCTCGGCGCTCCACTCGGAGAAGCTCCCGCCCTTCACGCCGCGGATGCGGAAGCCGAAGTCGGCAGCCTCCGGTGCGTCCGCCCTGAGGCTGATCTCCACCCCGATGGCGTCGGGCGGCGCGTCGCCGATCGCCTCCCAGGCGCCCCCGGCCAGCCGCCCCTGGAGCTGCACCCCGTCCTGGCCGGCGGGTGTCGTCCAGGCGATCCGGATGGAGTCGAAGCCCTGGAGTTCGGCGCGGAGGTCCGTGGGCGTCGCGGCGCCGCCCCCGGAGGCGCAGCCGCCGGCGATGACGAGGACGGCCACGACTTCCAGGGCGAAGGCGAAGCGAGAACGGGATGCCATGTGGAGCCCTCCTGCCTGCATCATAGCGCAGCGAGCACACCGAGCCCCAGCCCACGGGCCGCCCGCGCCATCCGTTCGTCGTAGGTCGCCACCTCCACCCGCTGCCTCCGCTCGGCGAGGAAGAGCGCCGTCGCGAGGTGCATCGCGTCCAGGGTCCGGAGCTTCGTCCCGGCCGCAACCGGGAACGGCTCGACCGCCCGCGCCAGCACCGTGGGCGCCAGCTCGACGATGGCCACCGCCCCCAGGATCTCCCGGACGGCCTCCCCGTGCGCCGTCGCGGCGCGCCGCGCGTGGACCCGCGTCCACACCTCGTACTCGAGCAGCCGGCTCGACACGAGCTGCCCCTTCCAGAAGTCCGGCCGCGGCCGCCGGTCCTCGGCGAGGAGCTCCGCGAGCACCACCGAGGTGTCGAGGTAGATCACCGGTCCCCCCGGTCTCGGTCCAGCTCGGCCAGCACCCCTGCCAGCGTCCCGCCACGCGGATGCTCGACTCCGAGCCCCCGCCCCGGCGTGAGGGGCGGCGTCACCACCCCTTCCCGCACCAGGCTGGCCAGCACCGCGTCCCCGACCATCTCGGCACGGCCCGGCTCCGGAGGCACGAGCTCGGCCACGACCCGGTCCCGGTCGGAGATGAGCACCCGCTCGCCCGCCGCGGCGATGCGCACGTACTCGGCGAGCTTGTTCTTCAGGACTTTGAGGCCGACGGTTCGCATGGGGTTTTTGTAGCTTCCGGTAGCTTCCTCATGCAATCCGGCCTCGGTCCCTGCGCGGCCTCGGCCCCGACCCCGGCGCGGTCCCGCCGCGACCCCTTGCTCCTGCATGCACATGCATGTACGTTGACCCCATGCGCACCACCGTCGAGATCGACGACGTCCACCGGGCCGAACTCCTCAAGCTCGCCGCCGAGCGTGGCGAGAAGGGCTTCTCCTCCCTCATCCGGGAGGCGCTCGACCTCTACATGCGTCAGCATCGTGCCCGCCGGGATGCCGTCGCGAAGGCCCTGTTGCTGAAGGGATCCTTCGGCGCAACCGAGGCCGATGGTTTCGAGGCGTCCATCCGCCAGCTGCGGAGGAAGTGGCGGTGATCGTCGCCGACTCCGACGTCCTCATCGACTTCCTGCGCGGCCACGGCAACTCCGCCCGCCGCGTCGCCGTCGAGCTCGGTTCGGGCTCCTTCGGGACCACCGCCATCACCGCCTTCGAGATCCGCTCCGGCGCACGAACGGCGAAGCAGCGGACCGCCGTCGACACGCTCCTCGAGGCGATGACGATCCTCCCGTTCGGGCCGGACGAGGCGCGAATCGCCGCCGACGTTCGGCTCCAGGTGGAGGCGAAGGGGCTCCCCATCGGGATGGCCGACTACATGATCGCGGCCACCTGCATCTCCAGGGACGCCGTCCTGCTCACACGGAACGTGAAGCTCTTCGAGCGCGTCCAGGGGCTGAAGCTCAGCGGCCAGTACCCGTGAGGTGAGCTACCCGTCCCCGCGGATGATGGACTTCGCCGAGACCGCCGTGTCGTCTCCGAGCCGCTGCCCACCGGCACCAGCGACGCCGGCCTGTTCCTGCGAAGGCACCACCGACGTCATGGGAATCACCGAGGGTGAGGGCAGCTTCCGCTCCTTCGGCATCACCACCCCGTTCGGCGACACCGAGTTCCGCTTCGTCGAGCGGCACGAACCGTTTCGGCTTCGGGCACGTGGACCACGTGACCTCGAACTTCTTCACCATGAAGCCCGCGCTCCTCTGGATGGAGCACGTGCTCGGCTTCGAGGAGTTCTGGGACGTCCGGTTCCACACCTCCGACGTGGCCGGGGAGCGCGATGCCGCCATGCGGGCCCGCGGCTCCGGCCTGCGCGAGCGGGGCGTGGAGCGCATCGACGAGGCCATCCCCGTGCTCCGCGACCTGGGCATCCTGGTGGACGGCGGCGCCCGCCGCCGGACCGTTCTTCTTCGAGATCATCCAGCGCAAGGGGGACGAGGGCTTCGGGGCCGGCAACTTCCGCGCCCTCTTCGAGAGCATCGAGCGGGAGAAGGAGAAGGCCGGGCGGGGGTAGGTTCCGGCGCCGATTCCCTCGGACCTGCCCCACGGCCCGCGCTCGCGGCTTCGCGCCATCGACCTGGACGAGCGGGACCGGTTTCTTCGACGAGACGAATCCCACCACCAGTTGCTTTCCCAGTGCCCGACCCACGCGACGGAGGACGTCCCATCTCGGCGTTCTCCGGTCCATCCCCCGCTCGACCCTCGCGATCATCGGCTGCTTCACCCCGATGAGGGACGCGAGCTGGGCCTGGGTCAGTCCAGCGTCTTCACGCATCGCCCTGACCGCGAGTGCGACCTCGTGGATGAGCAACTCCTGCTCGAAGTGGTGGCGGAACTCGGGGTCCTGGAGGTTCCGGGCGAGGTAGGCGTCGAACGAGGCCCCCTCCCCAGCAACTCCAATGCCATGTTCCCTATCCGTCGATGGCCCGCGCGCCCCGCTTGCCGCGGTTCCATTCTGGTGCCATCCTGGCGCCATGATGGTCACCCTCTCCATCAAGAACGCACCGGTCGAGGTGGTGGCCCGGCTCAAGCAGCGAGCCCGGCGTCACCGGCGCTCCCTGCAGGGCGAGCTCCTCGCCCTCGTCGAATCCGCGGCGCGCGAGGAGGCAGCCGGCCTGCTCGGTCCGTCCGACCTCCTCGCCTCCCTGCGCAAGGCCGGCGTGGCCAGCCGGGGCCGGTCTGCCACGATCGTGCGGCGCATGCGCGAGGACCGCCATGGCGCTCCTCGTCGTTGACGCCTCGGCGATCGCGGCTCTTCTCTTCCTGGAGCCCGCCGCGGAGACCGTCGCGGCCCAGCTCGAGGGGTTCGACCTGGCCGCTCCTTCGCTCCTCCCGTACGAGATCGCCAACGTGGCTGCGATGAAGGTCCGGCGCCGCCTCATGACGTCGGCGTCGGCAGCGGTGGCGCTCAAGCACCTCGGACGACTGGACATCCGCCTCCACACCGTCGGTCCGGCCCAGGCCTTCGAGGCGGCCTCGCTCTCCGGCCTCACGGCGTACGACGGTGCCTACCTGTGGCTCGCGGATGCCCTGGGCGCGGCCATCGTCACGCGCGACGCTCGCCTGGCGCGCGCGGCGCGGCCAGGGCGCGCGAGGTGAGCTGACCCGCCGCCGGCCAGCTGCTGCACCCGCTGGTAGGAGATCCCCAGCATCTCCGCGGCGTCGCGGACGGAAAGACCTGCCCGGCGCGTCAGCTGGTTCACGGCCGCCCGGGTGACGTCCTTGACCTTCTCACGCACCCGCTCCGCCAGCGCCCGCTTGGCAGCGACCAGCCGGATCTGCCGCATCACGTCCCTGGGTAGCCGGACGTCATCGACCAGTGTCGCCTGCTCCGCCGCGGCCTCGTCGATGAACAGGGCCATGGCCTCCCGGATGCGCCGTCGCCCCTCGGCGATGCTGCGCCCCTGGGTCAGGCAGCCTGGGATCTCGGGGACCCTGACCACCCACCACCCCGATTCGGCATCCCGGGTGAATTGCACCACGTAGCGGTTCTTCATGGCTTCTTCCTGTTTCCAGTTCGGACGATCTGCTTCAACCAGTCCCTGCCGAGGCAGGGCTCCATGCTCGCTTCGATGGCGGCGAGTGTGCCCTTCCTGATGTCCTCACCCTTGTGGTTCGGAACCGTCGTGCTGCACGCCCCGAGGGTGAAGAGGTGGCGGTCATGCTCGACTGCTCCGGGCCGCTGCGCGTGACGGAGGCGGCGCGCGCGGTGGAGGATCAGGTGTACGAGGAGAGTTCGTCGCCGGGTAGCGGCGCTGCGGCTCCCCCCGCTCACCCTCCCCCGTCGCGGCGCAACGTCTCCTCGATGACCGCCAGGGCCAGGCGTCCCTTCGCATCCGTGGCGCCCCGCTTCAGCTCGGCCAGCGCCCAGAGCCCCCAGGACCTGCCCGGCGGGCCGTCCCCGGTAGCGCGCGTCCACGGCGGCCAGGGCTCCGACCAGGACGAACTCAGTCCCGCTCGCCGCCAGCCGGGCGAGCAGCGTCTCTCAGGGCCCGCAGGACCCCGTGTTCTGGACGGTGCACTCCATGCTTTCGTTGCACACCATGACGAGGTTCATGGCGCCGAGGCAGATGCCCGTCATGGTGATCCAGCAGTACGGGTCGCCGGCGGCGCACGCCAGCCCGACGTGGTAGAGGGTGTGGTTCTTGTAGTACTGCCAGTTGATGAAGAACGCGCCCACGAAGCCGTTCGGCCCGGAGACCTGGTTGGCGACGCCGGAGAACTGCTCCATGTCGATGTTCTGCACGTTGCCGCTCTGCTGGAACCAGAACTGGTTCGCCCCGGGGATGACGTTCTCCAGCGAGAAGGAGTAGGTGAACTTCACGTTGGTGGTGCTCCCGGCCAGGTCGATCTCCGAGAGCACGACGCTCGCGTCGCCCTGCGAGATCGACCCGGCGTTGATCTGGGTGGGCAGGAGCGCGGTCGCGGGCTGCCCCGTCGCCAGCGTCCCGGAGTAGAGGCTGAGCGGATCGGTGACGTTGGCGGAGGCCGAGACCAGGTCGAGCACGCCCGCCAGCACCGGAGACCCGTTCACGCCGTAGTAGACGCTGAAGTGGATCCCGTCCCACTGCGCGCCCGTGGAGGCCGGGAAGAGCGGCGGGCAGGTCTCGGCCGTCAGTGGCCCGCCCGACTGGAGGAGTGTGTTCTCGCAGCCGTAGAACTGGTTGATCCCGTCGTACTGGTAGAAGACGTAGGGGTCCTGGTTCACCGTCGGCATCACCTGGCCGATCGTGCCGGTGATGCCCTGGGCGCTCTTGTTCAGCTTCACGAAGTCCGCGTAGGGGTGCGCGGCCACGTAGGCATTGATGTCCTGGAGCTGCTGCGCGGTGAAGCTCGTCTTCGGGGTATTCGTGAACTGCGGCGCGGCCGGCCAGGGGTAGCTGGCGAAGGGAGGGTCGCTCACGATGTACTTCATCGTGGAGCCGAAGAGCACGTTGATGCGGGCGGCGTAGAGGTACGCGACCTGCTCCTGGGCGTCGGCCAGGGCTTGCTGCTCGGCCTGGGCGCTTCCGCCTCCGTAGCTGTAGAGGAGGCTCGGGCTCCCCTCCGCGGCGCCGATCTGGAGGTTCCCCCCGCTGGTCTGCCCGTTCACGTAGTTGAGGTAGTTCTGCACCGCCTCGATCGTGTAGGCCTCCTGGAGCGCCGTCACGTTCTGCTGGTAGATCGACATGATCTCCTGGTTGTAGGCCTCCATGAGGGGGGCGAGGTTGCTCGTGGCCTTGCCGTTGTTCTGGGGCAGGGCGGCCCGGAGCTGCTGGTAGAGCGCGTCGTAGAGCTGGAGCGTCGCCGAGGTGTTGCTGCCCACGCTGGTCCCGGTGGTGAGCACCGCCGCGGTCACGGTCCTGTAGCAATCGGCGCAGTCCAGCGGGACCACCGCGGTCGAGAGGTCCTGGAGGTGCTGCATGTAGGACGTCACGTTGGCGATCGCGACCGTGTTCAGGTCGTTCATGACCTTCGGGCTGGTCGCGAGGGACTGGTAGGTCATCCCGGTGGGCCACTGTCCCGTGGAGGAGGGAACGCCGAGGGTGCCGAGGAAGGCGAGATACGCGCCGTCGGTACCCTGGATGGCGTTGAAGGAGTCGTCGTAGAGCGCGATCCACACCGCGGCGAAGCCCTGCTCCACCGTCTGGACGAAGGCGTAGAACACGTTGTCGGCCAGGTTGAGCTCGCTCTCGATGTCGTTGATCTCGGCCTGCTGCGCGGCCAGTTCCTGCGTCAGCTGGGCGATCTTGGACGCGGTCGACCAGGAGGAGATGATCTTCGCGACGGCGTTGATGGGCCCGATCACCGGTGACGCCTCCGCGACGAACGAGGCGATCACGCCGTCGGCCGCCGCGTTCCCGGGTGGAGGAACCAGGCCGAGGTCGCCGGCGGACCCCGCGGGCTCCGGGGCCGCAGGGGGAGCCCGGAGCCTCGCCGAGACCAGGGGGTAGTTGATCGGCCCGGCCGGCGGATCCGCCTGGCTTCCCTCGCTGCCCTTGCATCCCGCGACCATCGTCAGGAGGAGCGCGACCGATATCGAAGCTCTCATGGGATCCCCGTCGGGCATGGCGAACGTGCCGTGACGGCGATGAACCCTGCGAGCCCCGTACCGGCCCGGCTGGCGGTCAACCCCCCGGAATCCGGGGAGCCGGCGCGGCCCGGCCCCGGCCGGCGTCACCCTGGGTCAAGGGCGCCCCGGGGTGGGCCCTACCCCGGCGCCGCGTCCACCATCATCCCCACCAGCTCGTCGAACCCGGTCGTGGCCGTCCACCCCAGCTCGCGCCGGGCCTTGGATGGATCGGCCAGCAGCCGGGTCGGCTCGCCCGGCCGCATGAAGGCCGGGTCCTGCTTCACGTGCTCCCGCCAGTCGAGCCCGACGCGCCGGAAGGCCAGCTCGCACAGTTCACGGACCGTATGGGGCACCCCCGTGCCGATGAGGAAGTCGGAGGGCTTCTCCTGCTGGAGCATGCGCCACATGGCGTCCACCGAGTCGCCGGCGAAGCCCCAGTCGCGGGTGACCTCCAGGTCGCCGAGCCAGAGTTCCCGCTGCTTGCCGCCGTGGATGGCCTTGGCGGCGTGGCACACCTTGGCGGTGACGAACTGGGGCGGCCTTCGCGGCGACTCGTGGTTGTAGAGGATGCCGGCGCAGGCGAAGAGGCCGTAGTGGGCCCGGTAGAGGGCCACCAGCTGGTGGGCGAAGACCTTGGCGGCGGCGTAGGGGTTGGCCGGCGCCACCGGGGTCTCCTCGGTCTGGGGCGTGGACGTGGTGAGGCCGAAGATCTCGGAGGTGCTCGACTGGTAGAAGCGGCTCCCCGGCGAGACCTCGCGCACCGCGTCCATGAGGTGGATGACCGGCCAGGAGGTGATGCGGATGGCGGTGGCCGGGTCCTCCCAGGACTGGGGCACGAAGGAGTGGCCGGCCATGTTGTAGACCTCGTCGGGCTCCACGTCGGCGACGCCGGCCAGGGTCTGGTAGCGGTCGAGCAGGTCCATCTCCACGAGCTTCACTCCCAGTTCACGGAGTGGCCTGCCGCGCTGGCCGAGCAGCGTGCCGGGGCGGCCGCAGCCCACGACCTCGTAGCCCTTGGATAGGAGGAGCTTCGCGAGGTACCAGCCGTCCTGGCCGGCGATTCCGGTGACGAGTGCGCGGGGCATGGGGAGGGGGATTATAGCAATCCGGGCCCGGATGGGATGGGTCCGATCCCGTCCTACCGGTAGGACGGCGACGTCGAGAGCCGGAGCATCTCCCTCTCGAGGGCAAGACCTCGGAGAACTCCTCGACCGCGTCCGGCTGCGATACGAGACGCTCGTGATCGAGCGAAAGGGGCGCGAGGTCGCAGCCATCATCCCGGAAGAGGGGTTTGCCGCCGGTGACGTGGTCGAGAGCGCCGAGGTCCTGGCCCTGTCAGGGTATGGTGGAATATCCACCATTACTTGGTGGATTTTACACCACTAGATGGTGCAGAATCTTGGGCATGTTCGTCCGCCACGTCCGCCCCGTCGTCGAGGAAGCCCTGGCCGACACCCCTGCGGTGCTCCTGACCGGCGCCCGCCAGACCGGCAAGACCACGCTCGCCCGGGCCATCGCCGACTCCCATCCAGGAGGTGCCTACGTCACCCTCGACGATGCGACGACGCTCGAGGCCGCGCGTGCCGACCCCGTCGCCCTCCTCGCCAGCCTGCCTCCCCGGGCCGTCATCGACGAGGTCCAGCGCGCACCCGGCCTCCTCCTCGCGATGAAGTCACTCATCGACCAGGATCGACGCCCGGGACGCTTCCTCCTCACCGGATCCGCCGACGTACTCGCCATGCCGCGCGTCGCCGAGTCGCTCGCTGGCCGGATGGAGGTCGCCACGCTCTGGCCCCTCTCCCAGGGAGAGCTCCATGGCGTCGAGGAGCGGTTCGTCGATACGGTCTTCGCGGGCCGTCCCCCCCGCGGCAAGGGGGGCACCGACGTCATCGATCGAGTCCTCCGTGGCGGGTACCCGGAGGCGGTCGCACGGTCCCGGCCGACCCGGCGCCGTGCGTTCTTCGACGGGTACGTCGCAACGCTGCTCCAGCGGGACGTTCGCGACCTCGCCGACGTCGAGCACCCCGCGGCGCTTCGCAGGCTCCTGCAACTCGTCTGCGTCCGCACCGGGTCCATCCTGAACCGGGCCGACCTGGGACGGACCCTCGGGGTGCCCGCATCGACACTGGAGCGGTACCTCGCGATCCTCCGCACCCTCTACCTGGTCCAGGAGGTCCCCGCCTGGGCATCCAACCGGGGAAAGAGACTCGTCCGGGCACCCCGCCTCCACGTCGCGGATACGGGGCTGGCCGCTTCCCTCTCCGGAATCGGCATCGATGTGCTGGACCGGGACCGCACCCTGCTCGGGCCGCTCCTCGAGTCGTTCGTGGCCGCCGAGCTCCGGAAGCAGGCAGCGTGGAGCGAGGCTCGCCCCCAGCTCCACCATTTCCGTACGCACGCCGGGCGCGAGGTCGACCTCGTCCTGGAAGATTCGCGCGGCCGCGTCGTCGGAATCGAGGTCAAGGCCGCCGCCACCGCCACGGCATCGGACTTCGACGGGTTGCGGGCGCTGGCGGAGACGGCGGGAAAGGCCTTCGTCCAGGGGATCCTGCTCCACCTGGGAGGGGCCACGGTCCCGTTCGGCCCCCACCTCACCGCAGCGCCAATCGACGCGCTGTGGGGTGGGCCACGGGGCTGACGCCGAGCCAGGCCGCAGACACACCCCCATCCGGGGTGGGCCCGATCCCGTCCTACCGGTAGGACGCCCCGCCGCCCCCGACTCACGCCGGGAACGTCACCCTCCCCGAATCCCGGTCGTACTCCACGGGGAGGTCCCGCTCCTCGAATCCGAACGCCTGGTACACCTGGCGAACCAGGTGAAAGGCGCAGCGGTCCGGCGTGGCGTGCAACTCCTTCCACGAGACCAACACGGGCTCGCCCAGAAATGCGTCCGTTCCCCCGTACGCTCTGGGCTCCTGCATCCGGAACGCGATGGAGTTCGGCGATCCCGGCCTGAGCGTCCAGTTCCCGATCCGGAAGAGCCCGAGCCCCAGGACGATCTGCACGTCCGGCACCGGGGGTCTCGCGGCGAACTCCGCGTAGAGCGTGCGCACGAGGCGGGCCAGGGAGACCGGGAACTCGAGAAGCGCGAGTGGCCAGAGGCTCCTCGCCTGCCCTTGCCACTGGAGGCGCTCGAGGCCGGCGCCGAAGTCGACGTCTCCGCCCGCCGAGACGGTCGTCCACTGGACCGAGCCCTCCTCCCCGAGCCGGTAGCCGTGCCGGTCGGCCTGGCGGAAGGGTCGGACCTCGCCGTATTGACTGCTGGTGAAGTTCCAGCCCAGGGGTCGATTCCCGGTGCGCCGCGGATCCCGGAACAGGGGCTCGAGCCTCTCCTTTTCGAGGCGAAGCTCCACGCCGCCGACGGCACGGATGAACACCCTGAGGCCGGCGACGCCCTCCTCGTCCGCGCACCTCCGCAGACGACCCTGGACCTCACGCCCGACCCTGGATGCCGCGTCCTCCTCGGTCGCGGGCCCGCGGAACCCTTCCGCGACCTCCTCGCGCGTCATCGTGCGGAGCCTGCTCCCTGTGCGCACCAGGTAGGCCCGCGACATCTGGCGCAGGAGCGCGTAGGGCCCGCGTCGCCCCGGCTCGACGACCACCCGCAGGAGCCACCGCGACGGGTCCTCCGGAAACGGAACCGCCTCGATCTGGACCTCCGCGCCCATGACCGGCGATGGCTCGACCCGGTCCACCAGGACATCCTGGAGGCGATCCCCTTCCAGACGCGCGTCGGGGATTCCCTCGACCTCGCTGGCCACGCCGTCGATCTCTCCGACGCCGATCCAGATCTCGCCCCCCTTTCCGTTGAGGAACCCGACCACCTCCCTGGCCACGCCGGACGGGTCCTTCAACGCATCGCCGCGCTTGAACTCCAGGGTGAGCGACTCCCGCTTCCCGAGCGGCCAGTTCACGAGCTGGCCCCCCCGAGCCATTCGGGAACGGCGAGGAGGAAGGCCGGGGCGGGAGCCAGCCAGACCTCGCCCGCGCGCCGCTCCTCCAGACCCCCGTGGACGACGATCGATCTCCGCGCCCCGAGCCGGCGAGCCATGGCGGCGAGCCTCTCCACCTTCCTCGTCGGGTCCTTCCCGGCGGTGACCTCCACGAGCGCCTCGACCTTCGCCCCTCTGTGGACGACGAAGTCGACCTCCGCCAGCCCCGCCCTGTCTCGCGAGTAGGAGATCTCCTCGTCCGTGCCTTCGGCGTACTCGCGCAGGTGGCGGAACACGGCTGCCTCCAGCACCCGCCCGCGCACGGCGGGATCCTCGAGCGGGTCGGCCACACCGGCGAAGGCGACCACCAGCCCGTGATCGGAGGCGTACAGCTTCGGGTGGGCCCTCCCGGCCGGCTTCCCGGACGCCGCTCGTGCGAAGGGGTCCAGCCGCACGATGAGCATGGTCTCCTCGAGAAGCGCGATCCACTTCCCCAGGGACCGGCGGTCCACCGATGCGGCGTCGGGCCTCTGGAGCAGGCGGGTGCGAGCTCCCGCGTCGAAGATCGCCCCGGAGTCGGCGACCAGGTACACGAACAGCTCCCGGACACGCTCCAGATCGACGTCGTGCCGGAGCAGGTCGCGTCCGATGGCGCGATCGACCGCGTCGGTCCGGGTTCGGCGGCGGACCTCGGTGAGCGAATCGGCGAACACGTGCTCGGGGCGGCCGCCGAAGCTCAGGTACCTCTCGAACGGAGACGGAAGCCGCCGCATCGTCGCTTCCGGCACCTCGCCGGGCAGCGCCTGGAACGCCAGGTACTCGCGCAGGCTCAGCCCCTCGATCCGGTACTCGTCCCAGCGGCCGAGGCCCGATTCGCGCCCCCCCTGCAGAAGCAGGGTCGAAGCGGAATCGGTGACGAGGAAGCTCCCCTGGTTCGCGTCCACGGCGTGCTTCAGCCACTGCGCCCACCGCGCCCCGCTCCCCACCTCGTCGAGGAGGAAGAACCGGGGCTGGTCCGGGCGGACTCCCGGCGGGGAGAAGTCGATGACGGTGCGCGGGGAGATCCCCTCGGCCGGGAGGCGGTCGTCGGAGAAGTCGAAGTAGGTCACGTTGGCCGGAGCCACCCCGACCTTCTCCACGAGGTCGTCGGCGAGCTGAAGGAGC
Organism: uncultured Anaeromyxobacter sp.; assembly: GCA_903874275.1. Classification (GTDB taxonomy): domain Bacteria; phylum Myxococcota; class Myxococcia; order Myxococcales; family Anaeromyxobacteraceae; genus CAIOAK01. The sequence goes on along the minus strand of CAIQRS010000161.1, from coordinate 6,624 downwards.
AGCGTGGTCTTGCCGACCTGGCGCGGCCCGAGGAGCACCGCAGCCCGGCGCCGGGTGCTGCAGAGGTGTTCCAGCAAGCGAGCGTGCATCTCCCTGCGAACATGAAATCGCGATGCACTACGGGCACTTGGATCACTCCATGCCGGGTTCAGGTCGTGGAGCAGATCAGATATTGACATCGCGATGCTCATGATAACACCTGAAACGAGCATTGCAATGTACGCTCCGCCGCCCCCTGCTCAGCCCCTGCACGCCCCCGCCAGGGTGGGCCCGATCCCGTCCTACCGGTAGGACGACGTCCTCGCGGCCCTGGGCGAGCTTCACCCCAGTTCACGCAGCGGCCTGCCGCGCTGGCCGAGCAGCGTGCCCGGGCGGCCGCAGCCGACCACCTCGTAACCCTTCCCGAGGAGGAGCTTCGCGAGGTACCAGCCGTCCTGGCCGCCGTCGCTCAGTATGCGTCGAAGAACTCGTCCTCGGATACGTCGGCCTGCTTGAGGATGGCCCGAGCGAGCGGCTCCTTGAGCGGCCGTCCGCGGTGTACCGGGACCGTGATGGGCCGGTGGCCATCCTTGACGAGAGTGGCGTCAGCCGGCCGCCCGCGCCCGGCGCGCCTTCCCTGGCGCCGCGTCGGCATCCAGCCACAGGCCGATTGCTTCCCTTACCATCCGTCGAATCTCGGCGACCGAGTCTCCCTCGGTGAAGCACCCAGGGAGCTCGGGCACCGTCACCGCATATCCCCCCGCCTCCAGGTCAGGCGTGCACACGACCTTGTAGGCGCGCCCACGTGCCCGAACATTGATCATCCTCGGGGCGCTGATGACGGTGACCTCCGCACGGAGTGACTTGACGATCGGCTCGACCTCGATGGTGATGACGACCTGGCCGTGCGAGCTCGCTTCGAGCATCTTCGCGCGATCCTCGGTGAGGACGCAGACGCTTCTCCCCTTCGGGATGAGCGCCAGCGTCGAGAGCGGTCGATCGGTGTGGCGCTGAAGGTATCCGACCGCGCGGCGCACTGCCTTCAGGGACACTCCTGCGCCGAGCAGACCCGCGACGACGCGGAGCGCCACCAGATCCTCGAATGAGTAGACACGGCGCGAACCTCGGCCCGACGCCTCCCGGATCGACGACCCCACGAGGCCGGTTCGAGCCCAGTAGTCGAGCTGCCGGTAGGTGATTTCGGTGACTTCCTGGGCGACCCTTGCGCCGTAGCCGTTGCGAGACATGCGGATCGAATAACATGCGTGTAATTCATCTTCAAGGGAACCAACTCGCACCTCGAGCGAGAAGGGCGCGCCCACGGACTCCCTGTGAGGTATTCGCCGGAAGAAGCGCCTGCTCGTCACCACCTCGTCGCCCCTCCGTCCGCCCGCGAACCACCGCGTCCGCGCATCGTCCGGTTCTCGGGTCTGGACCATGCTCGCTCGCACCCCGACCCGGGCGCTCGCAGGCTCGGTGCCACCGTCGGTTCGCCGCGACCACCGGCACGCCCCCGGGCACGCCCCCGCCGGGGTGGGTCCGATCCCGTCCTACCAGTAGGACGCTCACCCCAGGCTGATGGCCGTCGCACCATTCGACACGCGCGTTCCCGTGAAGTGCCGATGGGCTGAAGGTCGATCCGTAGATGGACCTCGCCCGGCTTTCCGGGGTCGGCGACGGCGTGTGCCTCGTCCCAGCCGTCTGCGTGGCCTTGACGGTTACTCCAGAGTGGACAGACCCGTTAACCATGGTTAACAGTTCAACGGCTTGCGCGACGTGACCACCGCGCGGCGCATCCAGGATCGGATCGACCGGGCGGAGGCGGGGAACTTCGGCGACCACGCCCCGGTCGGTGAGTAGGAGGTTGCATGACCATCAAGCTGAAGAAGTGGGATTCCGCCGAGCATCTGAAGACCGAGGAGGACATCGCTCGCTACTGGGAGGCGTGCCTTGAGGAGGGCGGTGACGACCCGGTCTTCATCTCCGCCGCCCTCGGGAACATCGCGGGGCGGGGAGAAGGTCTCTACAAGGCGCTCTCCCCCGGAGGCAACCCGGAGTTCGCCACCGTCATGAAGGTCATCCGGGCGCTCGGCCTGGAACTGCGCGGCGCACCGGCGCGGAGCTGACGCCCCGGCGACGCTCCCTACCGGCACCCCTCCGGCCACCACACCGGCGTTCGGAGACGGCGCTCCAGTCCGTCGAATCGGGCGTCCTCCTCGAAGCCCCACGGAGAACTCCCCGGACGTCACGGGCCCGTCCTCGAACGCACGAGCAGGTCCCGGGTCAGGTCGTGCAGGTCCTCGGCGATGTAGCCACGCTCGACGATCCGACGCCGTGCGGGCTCGTCCAGGCTCGGTGCGACGGCGATCTTCTCGATCTTCCAGCCGCCGAACCTGGGGAACGCGGCCACGAACCGGGCGACGTGCCCGTCGAATCGGGGCAGGTCGGCCACGAGCTTCTCGGGCGAGCGCTTGCAGGTAACGAGGCGCAGGATCTCGTCCTCGCCAGCCACGGCGACCATGTCGATCTCGGTATCCGCGCGGTCCCAGTATCCCTGGATGCGCTCGGTGAGCCTGAATTCGCCGATCCCCTTCCGGCTGCGCTCCTCGTAGAGGGTGGCGACGAGCTTTTCCAGCGCGAGCCCCTCCACCTCGGCGAGCTTCTCGTCCGCCTGACGGACGACGAGCTCGAGTTGGCGGAAAGCCATGGCGGATACCGGCGAGGCCAGTGCGGCCAGCCAGGCCCTCAGGAAATTGTCGGTGAGGTAGTAGCGCCCCTGGCGCTCCGTCTTCCTGGCGAAGATGGGGAGCCGCTTCTCGATGATCCGGTACTTCTCGATGAGGACCTTCAGGTAGCCACCCACCTGCTCCTTGGTGTCCGCGCTCACCTGCCGGACGTGCTCCAGCAGCTCGCCGTTGGTGCAGCCTGGCTTCCGCGCCACGAACTTCAGGATGGCGTCGTATCGCCCGTGCAACTCCTTGAGGAACCAGTTGTCGGCCTCGGTGCGAAGCGGGGACGAGGAGGCGAAGAACGCACGCTCCAGCAACTCGCGGCGGGGCGCTCGGAGCACCCCCTGCTCGAAACAGTCCCGGTAGAACTTCGGCACGCCCTCGAAGAGCGACCAGAGGAAGAGCAGCCGTTCGGGGTCGACGGTGGCGTGCTGCCGCAGGATCTCCAGCACCGACTCCACGTCGAGGTGGCCGAGTTCCAGCTCGTCGGTGGTCCGATTGTAGAGCGGAGCGTGGCGCTCCTGGAGAAGCGCCGCCATCTCGGTGTGGATCGAGCCCAGCACGAGCAGCCCCCCGGGAATCCTCGAGGCCTGGGCGGAGAGTTGATCCACCTCGGCCTGGAGCAGCGAGCAGAAGTCGCGAAGGCGCTCGCGGTTGAAGTACTGGAACTCGTCGAGCGCCACCGCATAGCCGGCTCGAGCCAGGCTGCCCACGAGCCTGGCCAGTTCCTGGAGCGTCCTGGGCCTCGGGAACTCGGTGGCAGGGATCTCGAACGTGTCCATCTGGTCGGCCACGGCCGAGAGCACACCCACGGGCCCCGAGTCCGGGACCTGGACGTAGAACACGCGCTGGCCGGCCTGGAGGGCCCGCTGGATGAGGGCGGTCTTGCCGATCCGGCGGCGCCCGGTGACCTTGACGAAGTACCAGCGGTTTCTCGCCAGGATCGACTGAAGGCGGTGCAGTTCGTCGTTGCGGCCGTAGAAGCCCCAGGGCATGGCGCAAACGTTAAGGTAATCCTAATTACCTTACAAGACAGATCGCTGCAATAACTCGTAATGATTTGAGAATTCGCCGCCCCCTGCTCACCCCCGCCGGGGTGGGTCCGATCCCGTCCAACCGGTTGGACGACGTCCTCGCGGCTCGGGGCGAGCCTCACCCCAGACTGATGGCCGTCGCCGCATTCGACACGCGGTTCCCCGTGAAGTGCCGATGGGCCGAAGGTCGATTCGTAGATGGACCTCGCCCGGCCTTCCGGGGTCGGCGATGGCAACGACGACCGGGACGTCACGGGACAGCACGGCAACGGAATGCTCGGCCGCTACCCGAAGGAGCTGCTCCCCTCGCACCTCCACGAGTCGCAGTGAATCGCCTCGGCGTCCACGAATCCAGTTCGCCGGGGCGGAGTCTCCACGCGGGCCAAGCTTCCGCGGATTGGTTCCATCTCCGAGAGCTGGATCGGGATCTCCCTCTCGTTTCCATGGCATCGCGCAGGGCCTCGGCCAGGTCCGATCCAGACTCCTCGAGCCGGAGCATCTCTCTTTCGAGGACCAGGTAGGTTCCCAGTCGGTTCACGCTGGCCATGCGGTCCCCGCCCCCACGCCCTTGGGCGCCGGTGGTTGGGTCGCCCCTCCGTCCGCCCGCGAACCACCGCGTCCGCGCATCGTCCGGCCCTCGGGTCTGGACCATGCTCGCTCGCACCTTGACCAAGGCGCTTGCAGGCTCGGTGCCACCGTGGGGCAGCCGGGCTGGGCCCGCCCCCGTCCTACCGGTAGGACGACGACGTCGTCGCCGCCCGCCCCCCCTACTCGTTCATGCCCAGGTCTCGGTTCTCGATCTGGTGGGTCACGATCTGCTGATCGACTCCCAGCTCTGCGGCGACGATCTTCCGCTGCTTCCTCGTCCAGACACGGCTCGACGGAGCGTGGGCACGAATGACGTCCGCGGGGGCCAGCAATTCCGCCGCGAACGCATTGGCCTCGCTGAGCCGCCCCTGGACCATGCGCGAATCCGAGATGGCGCGATCGCCAGACCCTCCCAGGAACAGGAAATAGTAGAGGGATCGGGCCAGCCGAAAGCACTGCGCCTTCGCTGTCCTCGTCGCAGTCATCACGACGGGCATGTGCCCGGACCGCTTCAGGTGAATCGTATCGACGCCAGTGGGCGGAGCTCGGAGTGCCGCCAGCTGGCGTTGCTCCGGCCATCCGCACTCTTCCGAGAGAAGCGCAGGAAAACGCCGAGCAGGCGTATCCAGCGAGGTCAGGCCGATCTCCCTTCGGAATTCCGAGGCCGCGGCCCATCCCGTGAGCCAGGGCCTGTCGAGTCGAACCCTGTGAAGCGCATCCTCGAGCCGAGCCCAGGGCTTCGCGGCCGGGACCGGCGGCGGCTCCTCTCCTCGGGCCGCCTGGGCCTCGGAAACCCGCGCCGCGAGCGAGGGCGCAGCAGACCCCTCGGCGATCCCGAGCAGGACCTCGCGCGAGGCATCCTTCACGACGCTCTCGATGACCGCACGATCCTCTGGCCCGAGGCCCTCGTCATCCACCCCGAGTCGCCCGGCGACCATGGCCGCTTCACCTTGGGTGACTATCCAGCGCTCGAGCAATCGCTCGACCCGCTCGGTCTTGACCTCGGCGAGCCGTGAAAGGACCGACTCCACAATCCTGTGCAACTCTGCCTTCAAGTCACCGGCAGCGACCCGCGCCTCGGCTCCGGCGATGAACCGAACCGTCACTCCGGGAGCCAGGGTGCCCGTGTCGGGATTCACCCGCACAGCGAAGGAGTCGCTGTCGAACCGGACGATGCGTAGGTCGGGCATTGCGCCGCCTTCCCGGGCTGCCCGCGTCGAGTGGTATCCCACCCATTCGACGAAGCTTTCACGCGGAACTCCGGACGACGGGTCGCCACCCAGGGGGTCCAGGGTCAGCGCCTCTCTCAGCGACACCGGGGTGCGTCGCTCGTGGACGATGCGCGGCCATGCATCGACGAGCCACTCCGTCAGGGGCAGCGCACTGCCGAAGAATCCACTGCGGCCGACGTTCAGTCGCTCATCCAGGACCCTGGAAACCACATCGCCGTTGAGCTTCAGCGACATCTCGGCCCAGGTGGCGGCTTCCGTGGGGTCCTCGACCCCGGGCGCAGGAAGCCAGCCGATGTCGAGCCTCATGGTCATCCGAGCACGTCGCTCCAGGGGCCGCCGTTGGTTAGCTTCCGCCTCAGCCAGGCCTTCTTGCCGATGAGGTCCGCCACCCCGATGAAATAGCCCTTGTATGCACCTTGCGCTGCGTTGGTCAGGCGAACCTCGAAGAGCCTCGCCCGCCCGTCAGCGGTTCGCAGCCACCCCCAACCATACCTCGGAAACCGCCCTTCCAGCCGCGGGTCCACTTGCCCCCTCCGGACGACTTCCTGGAGGAGCCTCAGCAAGCGGGCGGGGTCTTGGCTCAGGGATTGGTCAACGGAGTCACAGTCGGAGGCGTCGGACCGAAGGGCCGGACTTGCCATGGGGTTCGGATACTTCTTGTGTTCTGCGCTGCCCGAGTACCGAACGAGCTCGGCGAGATCGGATGGGTCAAGCATCGGAATAGCCTCCCGGGTTCATCGCGGGCGCGGACCCAAGGTCCGTGGATCGTTCGCTCCCGCCTGGAATTGCCTGCGCCAGACACACGCGCACCCGGGAAGAGCAATTCGGATGCCACCGTCGGTTCGCCGCGACCACCTTCTCGCCCCCGCCGGGGTGGGTCCCATCCCGTCCTACCGGTAGGACGCCGGCCTCGCGGCCCTGGGCGAGCTTCACGCCAGGCTGATGGCCGCCGTCGCTCAGTATGCGTCGAAGAACTCGTCCTCGGATACGTCGGCCTGCTTGAGGATGGCCCGAGCGAGCGGCTCCTTGAGCGGCCGTCCGCGGTGTACCGGGACCGTGATG
>CAIQRS010000160.1 GCA_903874275.1 uncultured Anaeromyxobacter sp. | reverse complement strand
GGGGAGCGAGGCGGGGCGCGGGAGGACCTGCTCGACGGGGATGGCGCAGCGCTCGGCGAAGGCGCCGGTGCCGGTGGTGCCCATGACCGGGTCACCGGGGGCGAAGGCGTCCACCCCCTTGCCGACCGCCTCCACCACCCCGGCCAGCTCCATGCCGGGCACGAAGGGGAGCTTCGGCCGGACCTGGTACTTGCCCTGGACCATGAGGCCGTCCGGGTAGTTGAGGCCAGCCGCCTCGACGCGGACCAGCACCTCACCGTCGCCGGCCACAGGGTCGGGGACCTCGGCGACCTGGAGGCCCGGGACCGGGCCGAATTCCTTGCAGAGGAGGGCGCGCACGTGGTTTCGCGGTACGAAACGAGGTGTCGCACCGTAGCACGCGGGGTGCGCGTTCTGCTAGGGTGCCGGCGTGGCCGAGGCGAAACCGAGGTCCCCCCCGGACCGGAAGTTCGTGACCGCGCTCTCGCGCGGGCTGGAGGTGCTGCGCTGCTTCGGCCCACGCGACCGCTGGCTCGCGAACCAGGAGATCGCGAGGCGCACCGGGCTCGCCAAGCCCACCGTCTCGCGGCTGGCCTACACGCTGACCCGGCTCGGGTACCTCCGGTCCTCGGAGGCCACCAGCAAGTACGCGCTGGGCGGCGCCGCCATCGGCCTGGGCTTCGCGGCGCTGGGGCAGATGGACGTGCGGCGCGTGGCCCGCCCCTTCCTGCAGGAGCTCTCCCAGTACACCAAGGCCTCGGTCCACCTGGCGGTGAACGACCGGCTCTCCATGCAGGTGGTGGACACCTACTGGAACAGCGCCTCCTTCGTCATCGACATCGGCTCCCGCGTCCCGGTGGCCACCACCTCGCTGGGGCGGGCCTGGGTCTCGTCGCTCCCCGCCCCGGAGCGCAAGCGCATCCTCGAGGCCATGCGGGTGGCCCGTCCGGCCGACTGGCCGGTGAACCGGAAGCGCATGGAGCAGGCCTTCCGCGACTTCGACGCGCACGGCTTCTGCTTCGGCCTGGGCGACTGGCGGCGCGAGATCAACGCGGTGGCGGCGCCGCTCCTCCTGCCGGATGGAGCCGGCCCCATCGTGGTGGGAGTCTCCGGCGCGGCCTTCCAGCTCGAGCAGGATGTGCTGAAGCGCGACGTGGGGCCGCGTCTCCTGGCGCTGCTCGGAAACGTGCGGTCCGGACTCTCGCCCGACAGGGAGCTGGAGGGCGGATGAGCGGCTCGAGCCAGATGACCGACTTCCTGGAGGTCCGCGAGCTCCTCACCGACGAGGAGCGGATGGTCCAGGCCCAGGCCCGCCAGTTCGTCAACGAGCGGGTCCTCCCGGTGATCGAGCGCCACGCGCAGGACCAGACCTTCCCCTCGGCGCTGATCCGCCCCATGGGGGAGCTGGGATTCCTCGGCCCCACCCTCCCCGCGCGCTACGGCTGCGCCGGGCTTTCCAGCGCGGCCTACGGCCTGCTCATGTACGAGCTGGAGCGGGGCGACTCGGCGCTGCGCAGCTTCGCCTCGGTGCAGGGCTCGCTCGTCATGTACCCGATCTTCGCCTACGGGTCGGAGGCGCAGAAGGACCACTGGCTCCCCCTCCTCGCCAGCGGCGAGGCCATCGGCTGCTTCGGACTCACCGAGCCCGACTTCGGGTCGAACCCCTCCGGCATGCGCACCCGGGCCGTCCGCGAGGGGAGCCGCTGGCGCTTGAACGGCTCCAAGATGTGGATCACCAACGGCTCGGTGGCCGACGTGGCGGTGGTGTGGGCCCGCACCGACGACGGCATCCGGGGGTTCCTGGTCGAGAAGGGGACGCCGGGCTTCACGGCGCCGGAGATGAAGGGGAAGTGGTCGCTGCGGGCGTCGGTGACCTCCGAGCTGGTCCTCGACGACGTGCTGGTCGAGGAGGAGCGGAGCCTGTTGCCCGGAGTGAAGGGGCTGAAGGGGCCTCTCGGCTGCCTCAACCAGGCCCGCTTCGGCATCGCCTGGGGGGTGCTCGGCGCGGCCGAGGCCTGCTACCAGTGCGCGCTCGATCACGCCAGGTCCCGCGTCCAGTTCGACCGCCCCATCGCCGGATTCCAGCTCACCCAGGAGAAGCTCGCCTGGATGGTGACCGAGCTCGCCAAGGGGCAGCTGCTGGCGCTCCACGTGGCCCGGCGCAAGGACGCCGGCACGGTGACGCCGGCCCAGATCTCCATGGCCAAGATGAACAACGTCTCGGTGGCCCGGGAGATCTGCGCGCGGGCCCGGACCATCCTGGGAGCGAGCGGCATCCTCGGCGAATACCCGATCATGCGCCACATGGCCAACCTCGAGAGCGTCTACACCTACGAGGGAACCCACGAGATGCACACGCTGGTCATCGGCGAGGCGGTCACGGGGATCTCGGCCTTTCGCGGGTGAGGGATCCCGGGTACCCGCACCCAACGTCGACCTCCCCGGTCGACTCCCTCAACCCCTCGTGAATACGCCCGCCGT
>CAIQRS010000159.1 GCA_903874275.1 uncultured Anaeromyxobacter sp. | reverse complement strand
CGATCCGGCCGCCGCCCAGCGCCCGGTCGCCGCCCGCGCCGCCGCGCCGCGCCCGGCGCCGCTGGCGTCTCCTCCGCTCGCTCCCCAGTCCGCCACCGCCCGGCTGGCGCGCACCGCGGTCGCGGTCGTCGAGCTCCCCGCGGGCGACCTCTCCCCGGCCGAGGAGGCCGTCCTCCTCGAGATCCGCTCGGCGCTGCGCGGGCGCACGCCCGAGGAGATCGCCCGGATCGTCCCGGGCGGCGGTGACCGGGTGCTCGCCGCGCTCGTCGCCCGCGGCGCGGCCGTGAAGCGCGGCGTGCGGTACTTCCCGGCCTAGGAGCCACGACGCATGGACAACGTGAAATACACGTCGAGGCGCCTCGCCGAGCTGTTCGGGCTCACGCCCAAGCAGGTGGTCGAGATCGTGGGGCACCGCGACGGCTTCGGCCCGCGCGACCTGGCCGTCCTGCGCAAGGCGGTGCGAAGGCCGCCCGAGCCCTACCCGCACCGCAAGCAGCTCTTCCTCAACTTCAAGGGGGGCACGGGCAAGACCTCCCTCTCCACCTCCTACGCCTACCGGCTGGCCGAGAAGGGCTACAAGGTCCTGGTCCTCGACCTCGACAGCCAGGGGCACGCCACCCGCTGCCTGGGCGAGGAGGGCTCGAGCTTCACCAAGACCCTCTACGACGTGCTGGTGCGCAAGACCCCGCTCGCCGAGGTCACCATCGAGACCAAGATGCCCGGACTCTGGCTGGTGCCCTCCAACCTGGCCATGAGCACGGTGGACCTGGCGCTCATGCCCATGGCCGGCCGCGAGTTCAAGCTCAAGAACGCGCTGCGCGACGCCGAGAAGCACTACGACTTCGTGGTCATGGACGCGCCGCCCTCGTTCGGGCTCCTCAACCTGAACGCGCTCATGGCGGCCAGCGACCTCATCACCCCGGTGCTGGCCGACTTCCTCTCCTACGACGGGCTGCGGCTGCTCTTCGAGACCATCCAGGGGCTCGAGGAGGACCTGTCGCACCAGCTCGAGAACATCTTCATCTGCGTGAACGCCTACAACCAGACCTTCCGCATCGCCCGCGAGGCCGTGGACGCGCTGCGCGAGCACTACTCCGACTACCTGCTGCACAGCGTGGTCCGGCAGTGCACCAAGTTCGCCCAGGCCTCCAGCGAGGGCTGCCCGGTCTTCGGCTACGACCCCGACTCCAAGGGGGCCATGGACATCGAGGCCATGCAGCTCGAGGTGCTGGGGCGGATCAAGGACGGGCTCGCCGCCCGTCCCGACGCCGCGAGGAGCGTGAGATGAGAAAGGCCTTCGATACCAACGTCCCGAAGCTGAAGCCCCGGCTGCGCCCCGCTGGAGTCGCCACCCTGGAGCCCGAGCAGCCCGGAGAGGCGGAGCTGGCGCCCCCCGAGCCGGTGGCCCAGGCCTACGTGGAGCCGGTCGCCGAGGAGGTGGCCGCACCGGTGGTCACGGCCGTTCCCGAGCCGGTTTCACGGTCGGCGAAGGCGGCGGCCCGCGCCGCCGCGGTGACCACCCCGGTCGCCAGTCCGGTCGCCGCACTGCCCCCCGCCCCGCAGGGCGATCTCGCCGAGCGCAAGGAGCGGCTCGAGAAGATCAAGCGCAAGGTGGCCGAGGCGGCCCGGCGTGGCGCGCCGGCGGTGGCGCCGCGCGAGCCGGCCCGCGCCGCCGAGAGCGCGCTCTCCCTGGTGGGCGACCTCGACCGGCAGCTGGCCCGCTCCCGCGAGCTGGAGGGGGCGCTGCGCGCCGACCTGCACCAGGCCCGCACCGAGCTGGCCCGCGCCGCCGGCGACGCCGAGTCCACGCGCGCCCGGCTGGGCGCGCTCGAGAAGGAGCTGGAGGAGCGGCGCGGCATGATGGGCGAGATGCTCGCCGAGATGTCGGCCCTCGAGGAGGAGCGCGATCAGTCGGTGCGGCGCGCCCAGGCCCTGGCCGCGCTCGACGAGGAGCGGCAGAAGCTGGCCGACGACCTCTCCCGCCGCGGCGACGAGCTGGAGGCGGCGCTGGCCGGCGCCCGCGCCGAGTCCGGGCGGCTCACCGCCGAGCTGGACGAGCGGACCGCCGACGGCGCCCGGTTGCGGGCCGGCCTCTCCGAGACCGTCCGTGAACGGGATGCGCTGGCCCGCGAGCTCGCCGCCGTGGGGGCCGAGCGCGACGAGCTGCTCGAGGCCCGCCGGGCCCTCGAGAAGATCCACGAGGCGCTGTCGCAGGCCAGCTCGCGGATCGGGTAGGGAGGCCAGGTCGGGACGGAGCACCGGCGCGGATGTGACGCGCGGTGGGGGCGACGCCCCACCTGGGCCCTGGATTGCGCAACGAAGACGGTAGTTTGACGACCCAGGGTTCCCCCGGCCAGGGGAGTGCGTGTGGGTGCACCTGGGACGCGGGCTCGCTCCACGGTCGCAAGAACACGGGCGTTTCCGCCCGTGCGACGCACGGTCGCGGGACGATCGCGCAGGGGGTCGGCGACTGGCCCGCCACTTGCTCGATGTCCTCCATGTCACATCGCCGGAGTCGGCGTCTCGATCCCCATGGAGGCGACATGAAACTCTTCCTGATCTCGACGGGCATCGTTCTCGGGTTCCTGACCATCGCAGACTTCGCGGCCAGCCAGGCCAACGACGAGCGCACCCACATGCGCTGGGCCGCCGAGGCGGAGTGCCTCGACACCAACACCGCCGCGCTCCCCGCGGTGCAGCGGATGTGCGCCGCCCAGGCCAAGCGCCTGGTCCCGGAGAAGTAGGGTCGGATGTGGTTCAGTCGAGCGGCTTCGACCCGTCGGTGAGCGCGCCCAGCTTCTTGCGCGCGTCGTAGGCGGCCACCTTGAAGGTGTCGCCCAGCGTCGGGTAGTTGAAGACCGCCTCGATGAAGTAGCGGTAGGTCCCGCCCAGCGCCATCACCGCCGCCCCCATGTGCACGAGCTCGGCGGCGTTCGGGCCGATGACGTGGATGCCGAGGATCTTGAGGTCCACCGGCGACACCAGGAGCTTCACCCAGCCCACCGCCTCGCCGATGAGGTTGGCGCGGGCGTTCTCGACGAAGCTGCCCTTGCCGGACACGTAGGGGATGCCCTTGGCCTTGAGCGACTCCTCGCTCTCGCCCACCGAGGAGAGCTCGGGGATGGTGTAGATGCCGGTGGGCAGCACCTCGCCGGAGAGCTGGGTGCGGAAGTCGGTGCCCTCGCAGGCGTAGGTCATGGCCACGCGCCCCTGCTCCATGGAGGTCGAGGCCAGGCCGGGGAAGCCCACCACGTCGCCGGCGGCGTAGATGTGCGGCACCGAGGTCTGGAAGTGCTGGTTCACCTTGAGGTAACCGCGCTCGTCGGCCTGGATCCCGGCGTTGGCGAGGTCGAGCGACTCGGTGTTGCCGATACGGCCGGCGGCGACCAGCACCTTCTCGGCCACGAGGCGCGAGCCGTCGGAGAGGGAGAGCAGCACGTCGCGGTCGCCCGGCTCCACCTTGGTGGCCCGGGTGCCGTGCTTGATCTCCACCCCGAACTCGGTCCAGAGACGCTCCAGCTCGTGGGAGAGCTCGGCGTCGAGGAAGGGCATCACCCGGTCGCGCGAGTCGGCCATGGTGACGTGCACGCCCAGCGCCGCGAAGGCGGAGGTGTACTCCGAGCCGGCCACGCCGCCGCCCAGCACCGCCAGCGAGCGGGGAATGCGGTCGAGCATGAGGATCGAGTCGGAGTCGTAGACCCGGCTGTGGTCGATGGGGATGTGGGGCGGGTGGAAGGGGCGGGTTCCGGTGGCGAGGAGGATGATGTCGGCCCGGATCTCCTGGGAGGTGCCGTCGGGGACCGAGACGCGCAGGGTGTGAGGGTCCACGAAGGCCGCGGTCCCGCGGAAGGTCTCGATGGCGTACTGGGAGAAGCGGTTGCGGATGCGGGTGTGTTCACGCGCGGTGACGAGGCCGCGCCGCCCCATCAGGGCGGCCACGGTCATGGTCTCGGCCACCTGGAGGATGAAGCCGTGCACGTCGCGCCGCTTCGACTGGAGCAGCGCGAGCGCGGTCTCCCGGAGCGCCTTGGAGGGGATGGTGCCGGTGTTGGCGCAGGCCCCCCCGGGGACGGCTTCCTTCTCGATGACGGCCACCTTCTTGCCCAGGAAGGCGGCGCGGGTGGCGCCACGCTCGCCGGCAGGCCCGCTGCCGACGATGGCGACGTCGTAGTGGAGCATGGTGCGCTTATAATGCACGCCCCTGCACCGATGGAGGAGTTTTCAGCCCGTTGAGGAATCCGCCCCGAAATCCCGCGCTCGACGCCATCCCCCGGAACCTCATGGTGGATCTCGACGAGAAGAAGGCCGCCCTGCGCCGGGCCGGGCGGAAGCTCCACGATTTCGGCCTGGGCGATCCGAAGGAGCCGACCCCTCCGTTCATCCGGGAAGCGCTGCGGGGCGCCGTTCCGGAGGTCTCCCAGTATCCGAGCCCGCTCGGGACGCCTGCCCTCCGTGGCGCCGTCTCGGGCTACCTGGCGCGCCGCTTCGGGGTGACCGTGGACCCCGACCGGCAGGTGGTTCCTGCCACCGGGGCCAAGGAGGCGATCTTCCACCTGCCGCTGGCCTTCCGGGGCGGCCCGCGGAGGAAGGTGATCCTGCCCGACCCGGGCTACCCCACCTACGAGGCCGGGGCGCTCCTCGCCGGCCTCGAGCCGGTGAAGGTCCCGCTGCGGGCCGGGAACGGGTTCCTGCTGGAGCCCGCAGACCTGCCCCCGTCGCTGCTCGACGAGACGCTGATCCTCTGGGTCAGCTACCCGCACAACCCCACCGGAGCGGTGGCCCCACGCGCCTACCTGGAACGGGTCGGGAAGGCCGCGCTGGCCCACGGCTTCGTGGTGGCCTCCGACGAGTGCTACGCCGACGTCTGGTTCGACGAGCCGCCCCTCTCCATGCTGCAGATCCAGGTGGAGAACGTGCTCGCCCTCCACTCCTGCTCGAAGCGCAGCGGCATGACCGGATACCGCAGCGGCTTCGTGGCCGGCGACGCCGACCTGGTGGCCCAGGTGAAGCGGAT
>CAIQRS010000158.1 GCA_903874275.1 uncultured Anaeromyxobacter sp. | reverse complement strand
GCTGCGGCTGCGGTTGCGGCTGCGGTTGCGGTTGCGGCTGCGGTTGCGGTTGCGGCTGCGGTTGCGGTTCCGGCTGCGGTTGCGGTTGCGGCTGCGGCTGCGGTTACTCGAGCGTCAGTTCACCCGGGTGAATCGCGCCGCATCCGTGACCGGATCCGCATCCGCGTCCGGATCCGCATCCGCGTCCGGATCCGCATCCGTGTCCGGATCCGCATCCGCGTCCGGATCCGCATCCGCATCCGTGACCGAATCCGTGGTCCGAATCCGATCCCGCCCCGCCTACCTCGCGGCCTGCGGCTTCTTCCCCGGCAGCAACTCCCCGAGGATCCGCTCCGCCCCGTAGATCTTGTCGAGCACGTGCGTCATGGCCGCCGTGTCGACCGCCACCGTCCGATTCAGCTTCGCGTCGAATCCGTAATTCCCGGCCAGCGACCAGATGTTCCCGTCGAACACCAGCCCGACGATCCGGCCGTCCCGGTCCACCATCGGAGACCCGGAGTTGCCGCCGATGATGTCGGTGGTCGCCACGAGGTTGAACTTCGTGTCGAGCGCGAGCCGCGGCTTCGCCTCCAGCCAACTCCTGGGGAGCGCGAAGGGCTCGCGGCCGGTGTGGCGCGCGAAGGCCCCGCCCAGGGTGGTGAAGGGCGGCACCACCTTCTTGCCCTCGGTCCAGCCCTGGACCGTCCCGAAACTGAGACGGAGCGTGAACGTCGCGTCGGGGTACCCGGAGGCGCCCTCCACCGCGAAGCGGGCCTGGGCGATGGCCTCCGACCCCTTGTGCACCACCGACTCGATCTCGTCCTCGTACATCTTCCGGACCGCCCGGGAGTCCGGGTCCACGGCGCGGGCGAAGGCGATCATGGGGTCCTGCGAGGCGTCCACCGCGGCCTTGCCCCCTTCCCAGAGCTGCTTGCGGACAGACAGGTCCCCGAGCCGGGTCCCAGACACGAGCCGCCTCGCCACCTCGCCCGGTGAGTCATTGCCGAGCACCTTCTTCGTGAACGGGTGGTCGGGGCCCAGCACCTCCCGCATCCTGGTGAGCGACCAGGTGAGCTTGAAGGTCTCGAACTCCGGATCGATGGGGGCCGTGCTGAAGAGATGCTGGGTCAGCTCGGGGAGGCTCGCCTCGGCGAACTCGGGTAGACGGCGGGAGTCCGGAAGGGTCCGCTCGTCGGCTCCGCGGACGAGCGCCCGGGCAATGGGGAAGTAGTCGGTGAGAAAGGCGGGGCTGCTCCACATCGACCAGTACTCGCCCATCCGGCCAGGGGTCCCGGCGATGAAGGTCACGTCGGCCCGGACGTTCCGGTGGAGATCCGTCGCCTCCTGGATGGCGGCGAAGGCCCGCAGGGCAACGGGCCCGTTCTTCGGATCGGCGGCGAGCTTCTTCCGGAAGGCCTCCTCGGACGCGACCTTCTGCCCGTAGAAGGCCCGGTCGACCATCGCCTCGCGGCGGCCCTTGTAGACCTTGAGAGAGTTCTCGACCCCGAAGAGGAGGCTGTTCGAGAGGCGCTTCTGCTCGGCGCCGCGCGACTGGAACTGGGTGACCGCCCCGCGAAGCTCGGAGAAGGCGGCGATGCGTTCCGGAAGGGACACGTCCCGCTGGTACTCGAGCTCCGCCATGGTGAGCTGCCGGTCGGTGCCGCCCGGGTGGCCGGAGACGAAGACCACGTCCCCCTCCTTCGGTCCCGCCGGGTTCCAGGCCAGGAAGTCCTTGTTCTGCAGGGGTTTGCCGTCGTCGTAGACGCGGAGCAGCGCCATGTCGAGGCTGAAGCGGGGGAACATGAAGTTGTCGGGGTCGCCGCCGAAGAAGGCGATGGCGAACTCGGGCGCGAAGACCATGCGGACGTCCTGGTAGCGCCGGTAGCGGTACAGGTCGTAACGGCCGCCGTGGAAGAGGGTCACCACGTTGCAACGCAGCGCCGGGCTGGTCTGGCAGGCGGTCTCGATGCGCCCCGTCTCCGCCTTCAGGGCGTCGCCGAACTTCTGCCCCTCGAGCCCGGCGGTGGCCTTCTGCACGCGCGCGGTCACGTCGGTGATCTCGACCAGCTGGTTCACCTCCAGCACCGGGCACTTGACCTCCTCGACGCCGGTCTTCGCGTGGAATCCCTCGGCGATGAAGTCCTTCCTGGCGCTGGAGAGATCCTGCAGGCAGTCCTCGACGCAGTGGTGGTTCGTGAGCACGAGCCCGTTCGGCGAGACGAAGCTGGCCGAGCAGCCCTGGGCCAGCCGGGCCGACGAGAGCCGGACGTGGTCGAGCCAGGCGTCGTCGATCTTGACCCCGTACTTCCGCTCCACCTGGGCCTTGGGGAAGCCGTTGTAGGTCCACATGCCCTCGTCGGCGCGTGCCGAGGCGGCTGCCGAGCAGAGCGCGAGGAGGGCGATGGTCTTGCGCATGGTGGGGTCTCCGATGGGCCGGCCGGGCGCCCCGGGAAGGGGGGGCCGGAGGCCGCCCCTGATAAGGCCGTCGCGGGCCCGAGTCAAGGACCCGATGGCGGGCGCAGCCGCCCGATTTCTGGATCCTTTGCGCGGCGGGGCTAGGCTGGGAACCATGAACGACGCCGATCGCGAATGGGTAGGGCTCGTGGCCCACTTCCAGGAACTCGACCGCCGCATTCGCGATGCGCCCGCCCGCCGGGAGCCGGTGCTCCCCGCCGACCTGGACGTCGAGGCGGAACTGGAGCGCTGCTTCTCCCAGCCCGGCCGGAGCGTGTGGGTGAGCGTGGTATAAGCTCGTCTGGATGACCCGATTCAAGATCTGGGGCTTCACGGCGCTGGTGGTGGCGATCGGCCTTGCCGGGGTCTGGGTGTTCACGCAGCGCGCCGCGGTTCCCGCGCTGGAGCAGGTCTCGGCCACGCTCCGCTCCGGGGCCCTCCAGTTCGAGACCGGCACCCGGCTGCTCTCCCGGCAGGTGAGGGACGTGGCCGCGGTGGCGGCGCGCGACCCGGCCCTGGCGAGCGGCCTCTCGGCCCCCGAGGCTGCCATCAACTCCGCGGCGGCCCTCCTCGAGGTGGAGATGGGGCGTGCGCCGCTGGTCGGTTCGGCCCACGACCTGACGGTGTCGCTGCGCGTCGGCGACCGGCGCCTCCAGCCCGGCGACGCGCTCTCCCAGGCCCTCCTCGGTTCGGGCGCGGCCCCCCGCCACGTGCGCGTCGGCGACGTCATCTACGCCGTGGCCGTGCACCACGCCGACCGGGGGATCACGCTCGCCTTCGGGCTCCCCATCGACCCGCGCTGGACGGGCCGGCTCCAGGCCGCCACCGGGGCGGACCTCACCTTCCTGGGCGCGACGCCGGCCTCCTCCCTATCGCCCTCCGATGCGGCGGCCGTCGTGGCCGCGGCAACCCGTGGAGGTGCGGGGATGGTGGACGTGGGGCGGCTCGGGCCCGTCCCGGCCGCCGCCGGGCTGCCCGGGCTCCCGCTCCTCTTCCTCCGGGCCCCGGCGTTCCGGGCCCGCCCGCTCGCCCTCTCCGGGATCGACGGGCCGGTGGCGGTCCTCTCGGCGCCGGTCCGGCCGTCGCTCGAGCCCATCGCCGCCTTCCAGCAGGCCATGCTGGTGGCCCTGCTCGCGCTGGCGATCGTCGGCGTGGCGCTGGGGCTCGCCCGCGAGCCGGTGGTGCCCTCCCACGTCCCGCGCGAGCTGGCGTCGGTGGCCGACCGGATCTCCCGGGGCGATTTCGAGGTTCGCGTCCCCCGCATGTCCGGGACCTTCGGCACGCTCGCCGCGGCGCTCTCCCGCGCCTCGGAGACGGCGCGGCTGGCGCGCATCGCGCAGGGCGCCACCGCCGCCCCGATCCCCCCCCCTCATCCGGCCCCCACGCTCGACGTGCCGCTCCACGCCGTCCCGCCGGAGGAGACCGGCGGGTCGCACCGAGACGACGAACCGTACGGGGTGAGCGGGCTTTCGCCTCCGGCCACTCCCACGCCGCTCCCCGTCGCCGGGTGGGCCGCCCCTCCGCTCACCGCCGCCGCGGTGGTCCTGGCCGCCCAGGCGGCGCGCGCCGCCCACCCCCGCACCACCATGCCCATCGGCGGGGACGGTCCGGCCACCCCGCCTCCCGGGCACGACACGCCCTCGCCGGTCGACGACGAGCTCGACCCGTCCTGGCGCAGCGTTCACGAGGAGTTCCTGCGGGTGCGCTCGGCCCAGGGGGAGCCGGTGGACGGGGTCTCCTGGGACCGGTTCCGCGACAAGCTCCGCAAGAACCGCGATCTGCTGGTGCAGAAGTACGCCTGCCGGACGGTGCGCTTCCAGGTCTACGTGAAGGAAGGCAAGACGGCGCTGCGTGCGACCCCGGTGAGGTAGTGGGAAAAGCTTGCGCCGTCTTCTTCGAAGACGCCGCTGTTAACGATCGTCCTGGAAGAAGTTCTGCGGCGCCGCCGACGGCTCCGGCGAGGTCTGCCGGGGCGCGGTTCCGGGCATGAAGGGGAGCAGCACCCCGTCCGAACCCCCCGCAGCGAGCATCCCGGTCTTCGGGTCGATGCGCACGAACTCCACCCCCGGTGGAACCGGGAAGTCGGTGACCGGGCGCATGCCCACCGCCGCCTGCATGAACCCGAGCCAGCCCGGCAGCGCGGCCCCCGCGCCGGTGGCGTGCGGGCCGAGCGGGTCGTGGTTGTCGAACCCCACCCAGACGCCGGCGGCCAGGTCCGGGGTCATCCCCACGAACCAGGCGTCCCGGTGCTCCTGGGCGGTCCCGGTCTTCGCGGCCACGGGCCGGTCGAGCGCCTTGGCTGCCTGCCCCGTCCCGCTCTGCACGACCTCCTTCATCATGGCCACGGTCACGTAGGCGGCCTCGGGCCGGACCCGGTCCGGGAGGCGCCCCACGGTCGGCGCAGGGGCCGGCGGCGGCGCGGCGCCCTCCTCGGGCGTTCCCGCGCCCAGGGAGGCCTCCGGAGGCGGGGAGGGAGGGGCGGCATCGGGAGGGGGAGGGGGCCGGAGCGGCTTCGTCTCCTCGAGGACCTTGCCCTGCCGGTCGCGCACGCGGGTCACGATGACGGGCGGGGCCGGGAACCCGCCCGCGGCCAGGGTGGCGAAGCCGTTCACCAGCTCGAGCGGCGTCACCTCGCCGGTTCCCAGCGCGAGGGAGAGGCTGCGGGGCAGCTCGCTCTCGATCCCGCACCGCCGCGCGAAGTCGATCACCGCCTCGACGCCGAGCGCGTTCACGAGCTTCGCCGACACGGTGTTCTTGGAGTGGGCCAGCGCGTCGCGGAGCAGCATCGGCCCCTCGTAGACGTCCTTCTCGAAGTTCTGCGGCTTCCACTCCTTGCCGGTCCAGGGGTCCCGGTAGAGGTCGGGCGTGTCGTAGACCACCGTGGCCGGGGTGAACCGCCCCGACTCGACGGCGGCGCCCCACACGAAGGGCTTGAAGGCGCTGCCCGGCTGCCGCTTCGCCTGGATGGCCCGGTTGAACTGGGAGCGGGCGAAGTCCTGCCCGCCCACCAGCGCGCGGACCCCGCGGGTGGCGGGGTCGATGGCGACGAGCGCCCCCTCGATGCGCGGCACCTGCTCGAGCGACAGGGGCAGGAGCTTCCCGGCCCGGGCCAGGTCGAGCGGCGACTGCCGTCCCGGGACGACGCGGGCGAGCACGATGTCGCCGGCCCGGAGCACGTCCCCCATCCTCTTCGGCGCGGCCGTCCCCACGGCCGGGTTGTACTTGCGGGCCCAGGCGACGTCGGAGAAGGGGATGGTCCCTTTGGCCCCGCCCAGGTCGAGGGTGGCGACCTTGTCCTCCACCTTCTCGACCAGGACCGCGTAGGTCTCGCCGGCCTCGAGGGGGCGCACCCGGACCCGCCGGCGGGCGTCGGGCTTCGCGTCGCCCTCGACGTCGATCTCGTCGGGGTCCACCCGTCCCAGGTCCCAGACCAGGACCTCGCCGGGCTGGGGCTTGGCCGCGGCGAGCCGCTGCCGCCAGCCGGGCAGGACGGTGGCCAGCTGCTTCTCGTCGAGCCGCTGCGGCGCGCCCCGCCAGCCGTGCCGCTTGTCCACGAGCCGCAGGTCGGCGGCCAGGGCCGCCTCGGCGGCGCGCTGGAGGTTGGGGAGCATGGCCACGTCCACCTGCAGCCCGTCGGTCTCGACCCGCTCGGCGCCGTAGCGCTCGTCGAGCTGGCGCCGGACCGCGTCGGCGTACCACGCTCCGTAGGGCTCGGTGGGCTTGCGCAGCTTGAGCGGCCTGGCCGCCTCGGCCTCGGCGGTGCGGGCGTCGATGGCGCCCTCCTCCACCATGCGGCGCAGGACGTAGCGCTGCCGGGCCCGCGCGGCCTCGAGGTGCTTCACCGGGGAGATCCGCTCCGGCGACTGGATCAGGCCGGCCAGCGTGGCTGCTTCACCCACGGTGACATCCCGGATCCCCTTGCCGAAGTAGAACTGGGACGCCTCCTCCACGCCGTAGCGCCGGTGCCCCATGTAGATCTGGTTCAGGTAGAGGAAGAGGATCTCGTCCTTGGTGAGGTTCTGCTCGAGCCGCGGGGCGAGGATCATCTCCTTGACCTTGCGCTTGACCCGCCAGTCGGTGGGGAGGAGGAAGGTCTTCACCACCTGCTGGGTGATGGTGGAGCCGCCGCAGGCCACGCCTCCGCGCAGGAGCCCCTTCACCGCGCAGCGGGCGATGGCCAGGTAGTTCACCCCCTCGTGCTCGTAGAAGCGCGCGTCCTCGGCGGCCAGCACCGCCCGCTTCATCACGTCGGGGATCTTGTCGAAGGGGACGACGGTGCGCCGCTCCCGTGCGAAGACGAAGGCCTCGCTGCCGTCGGCGGCCAGGACCCGCGTGGAGACCAGCGGGCGGTAGTCCTTGAGCCCGTCGAAGGCCGGCAGTTCGCGCGTCCAGGCGAACACCAGCGCGCTCGTGCCCACGGCGAGGAGTCCGGCCAGGCCGAGGGCGGCGAGCGCGATGCGGCGCCGGTCGAGGGCGCGCAGGAAGGCCATGGCGCGCGCGGCCCGGCCGGGCGGCGGCGACGCTGGAGGGCTGCTTTCCGTGGAGGGATCGGTGTCCAAGGGGGGGGGGCGGGAACGATAGTCCCGAGGGGCGCTGCCGCCAAGGGGCGAGGAAAGCGCGGGAACGCAGGCGACCCGGCCGGGAGGGAGGGGTGGCCGGGTGTCGCCCGCGCCCCGCGCCTTGGGAAACCTTCACACCACCGGAGCAATTCCCGGGGGATTTTCGTTTGACACCCCGGGCAAACCGGCGCATCACGGAGGACCGATCTCCCACGCGATCCCGCGCCATACACGGAGGAAATCCATGAGGATGCACCGCTCGATTTTGCTCGCCGTTCCGGTCCTGGCCCTCTTCCTCGCCGGCTGCCCGGCCAAGCCGAAGGACGGCGAGTGCAAGACCAGCGAGGACTGCTCCGCCCAGGAGGGCTACGGCAAGACCTGCGTCGAGGGGCGCTGCCAGGAGTGCGGCCAGGACACCGACTGCAAGGCCGGCTTCGTCTGCAAGTCGCTCAAGTGCGTGCCCCGCCCCGAGTGCGAGCGCAGCGACGACTGCCCGGCCGGCAAGGCCTGCCAGGCCGGAAAGTGCATGACCGTCGCCCCGCCCCCGGCGCCGCCCCCCGAATGCGTGAACGACTCGGCCTGCCCGTCCGGCAAGGCCTGCCAGGCCGGCAAGTGCGTCACCTCCGAGCCCCAGGCCTGCCCGCAGGGCGGCGGCAAGCTCCTGCCCGTCTACTTCGGCTTCGACCGCGCGGTCCTGACGCCCGAGTCGCAGGCGGAGCTGACCAAGAACGCGGCCTGCATCAAGGCCAAGGCCTTCGCCCGGATCACCGTCGAGGGGAACTGCGACGACCGGGGCACCGTCGAGTACAACCTCCAGCTCGGCCAGCGCCGCGCCGAGGCCGCCCGGAAGTTCCTGGTGAACCTGGGCATCCCCGCCAAGTCGATCAAGGCGGTGAGCTACGGCAAGGAGCGGCCCGTCTGCACCGACGCCACCGAGAGCTGCTGGGCGAAGAACCGCCGCGGCGACGTCGTGGCGCAGTAGCCGGACCGTGGACGAATGAAGAACCGGATCGCGTTCGCGCTGCTCCTCGCCTCCGCCGCCTGCTGGGTCCCCGTGGACAAGGGGCGCCAGATGGATGCCCGCATCCAGCGGCTGGAGGCGGAGAGCGCCGCCACCACGCAGCAGATCGAGGAGCAGCGGAACCTGGTCCGGGACCGCATCGCACGGGTCGACCAGAAGATCGTCGAGGTCCAGAAGAAGCTCGACGAGCTCAACACCACGGCCCACCGCAGCGGCGCCGACGTGGTGGCCAACCAGGACCGGATGCAGGAGTCGCTCACCCGGCTGGTCGGGCAGCTCGAGGAGCACCAGCACCAGCTCCAGCTCTCCGAGAAACGCCTGGCGCAGCTCCAGTCGGACACCGAGGCCCGCTTCGCGGCGCTCAAGGGGGCCGGGGCGCTCGAGGACTACGAGGGGCGCAAGCGGGCCGAGACGCTGAAGCGCCCCTCCGACAAGTCCGAGTTCTACGCCCTCGCCATGCAGCAGGAGCAGGCTGGCGAGCGTGCGGTGGCCCGGCAGCTCTACGACGAGTACGTGAAGAAGTGGCCCGCCGACCCGCGCGCCGCCGATGCCTGGTTCCGCATGGGAGAGATCTCCTTCGGCGAGAAGCGCTTCCGCGAGGCGGTGCTCTCCTACGGGAAGGTGGCCCAGGACTTCCCCCGCTCCGACAAGGCGCCCGACGCCCTCTTCAGGACGGGGGAGGCCATGATGTCCCTCGACCTCCGCGACGACGCCAGGGCCATCTTCCAGGACGTGGCGAAGCGCTACCCCAAGACCACCGCGGCCAAGAAGGCCAGCGCCCGGCTCGCGGAAATGTCCAAGAGTTCCAAAAAGAAGACGCCCCCGAAGCAGTAGCCCGATCGAGGTACTTGCTTGTAGGGCTCGGTATGCGCAACTGTGTAGGTAGGGTTGTTTGTAGGGGGGGGCGTTGAAGGGTGGGCTGGCACACATGAACCGCGTTCCAATCGGGCAGATCCTGGTCGAGAGAGGCTCCATCGACGGGCGCCAGTTGCGCGCGGGGCTCGACTGGCAGCGGCGGCGAGGCGGCCGGCTCGGGGGAGCCCTCGTGCACCTGGGCATGGTGGACGAGACCGCGGTGATCACGGCGCTCGGCGTCCAGCTCGGGATCCCGGTGATCGACCTCGCAGGCCGGCAGATCGACCGGGAGGTCCTCCGTCTCGTTCCCGAGTCGGTCATGAAGTCCCGGCGGGTGCTGCCGGTGGAACTCCTCACCGAGACGCGGCGCGGCCCGCTCGTCGTCGCCACGAGCGACCCGCTCGACATGCCGGCGCTCGACGAGGTGGCCTTCGCTTCGGGCAAGCTGGTTCGCCCCGTGCTGGCGTCGATTGCCCAGATCGACGTCGCCATCGCCCGGTTCCTGGGCACCGGGCGCCCCGACGCGCTCGACCTGCCGCCCGAGCCGCTCGAGGAGATGGAGCTGGTGGAGCAGATGAGGCCGCAGCGTTACTGGAACTGAAGCCGGCGCAGCATTCCTGCCTGCGGGCGGGCGCTACTCGTCCTCCGGCTCCGGGGGCGCGCCGCTCTCCCGCCCCTCGTCCTGCAGCTTCCACTGCGCGATGCGCTTCATCACCGTGCTCTTGGCGATCTGCAGCTCCTTCACGGCAGCGGCCCGCTTGCCGCGGTTGCGCCGCAGGGAG
>CAIQRS010000157.1 GCA_903874275.1 uncultured Anaeromyxobacter sp. | reverse complement strand
GAGCGTCGCGTACGGGTCGCTCGTGAGTGCCTGGGACGCGCCGTCGCGCCAGCGATGGATGTTGTAGCCCTCCGTGCCGCTCGTCCAGAATGCGACGTCACCGTTCGAGGCGACGCCGTTTTCCGTATTCCCCGCGGCATTGCTGATGGTGACGTTCGTTCCCGTGGCGAGGTCGCGCCGCATCAGCGTGGTGGTGCCGGCGCCGGCTCCCGCCTCGTTGAAGATGGCGTAGGCCCCCGCGACCTCCAGCGACCGACAGGAGTTGATTCCCCCCAGATCGCCGAGAGCGCCACTCCGCCATTCGAAGAGCCAGCAGTACGGGTATACGCTCGGAGCCTTGCCGTGCGCGTAGATCGCCCCGGTGGGTGTCAGGAACCCGTAGCCGCCCCACGTCCCACCGAGGTCCGCTCCCGTCTCCAGGACCTGCGTGGTGCCGGTCGCGGTGTCGGTCACCTCGAGAGACGGGGTGGCGCCCGACGTGTCCAGGTAGAGGACGCGGGCCCCTGAGGCATCCCAGACCGCGCCGGACACCTCGGCCTTCACGGCCAGGTGGGTGCTCGACTCCACGTACACCGTGCGGGAGACGGCCACCCGCTGTCCGACGGAGTCCTCTCCAGTGACGACGACGGTGACGCCCGATCCCTCCGACGCCGACAGGTCGACCGACTGTGAGATGGAACCGGTACCGGTCGCGACCACATTCCACTCGATGGTGGCGGTGAGCGACTTGCACCCCGCCGGGTCGTCGTCGGTGCAGGTGGCGACGATGTTCGTGTTCGGCCGCGCCACGGCCCCGTCGAGAGGCGCAGACACCAGCACCGTTGGCGCCTTGTCGAACACGACGGGAACGGCCACGTTCGTCGTGTTCCCGAGCACGTCCCGGGCGGTGACGACGAGGGAGACCGGACCTCGAGGCTGCCCGGCAAGGGAGATGGTCCCGAGCCACGCAGGGCACGCAAGCGGGTTGCTGCACGGTTGGACCCCCAGCGTCATCGGGATCGTGGTTCCGCCGGCCGATGCCGTGACCGAGGCGAGCTGGTAGGTGGACGTCACCGTCGCCACCACCGCCATCGCCTCACCCACCGTCTTGCCAGCCGTGGGGGAGGGGACGGTGACCTTCACATCCGGGGAGGTGCTGGCGGCACTGGCGTAGAACGTGGCCGGTGCGACACCCGGGACCGTTGCGGTCATCGTGTTGACACCCACCGTCGCTCCCAGCGTCCAGGTGCCGCAGGACGCCTGTCCGACAGCGTCGGTTCGAGCACTTGCCACCTGGATGGCCCCACCACCGAAGGTCACGGCGAAGATCACGCTCGCCCCGGCGACCGCCGTTCCGAACGCATCCTTCACGATGACGACCGGCGCCAGGGCGACTGCAGACCCGGGCACGGCAGTCTGGCTGTCCCCCGTCTTCTTCGAGATGCTCGCAGGGACACCCACGGGCGCCGTCCCGGTCGCCGCGAAGGTCACGGTCGCCGTCACACCCGCCGCAGATGCCCGCAGGTGGTTCAGCCCGGGAGTCGGGCCCAGCGTCCAGCCCGTCGATGCGAGGCCGGATGCGTCGGTGGTCGAGGAAGCCGGGCTCACCGTGCCTCCGCCGTCCACGATGGTGAACGAGACCGGCACCCCGGCCACGGCCCTGCCCTCGGCATCGCTCACCAGGACGACGGGGAATCGAGGGAGAAGCGTCGAGACGACGGCCGACTGGTTGTCTCCGGATGAGATGGCAACGGACGTCGGAATCCCTGGGTCACCCCCACCACCGCTGGAGGTGGTGGGGCCACAGCCCGGTGCGAGGACGGTCACCGCGAAAAGCGCGATGGAGACGGCGCTGCCGGCGTTGAACCGCATGTGATCTCCAAGGTCACCGGACACAGGCCGTTGGCGCCTGCATCCAGCCTAGCAGTTGTTCCCCCGGTCTACTGGGGCGTCGCGAAGTGCTCCAGGACCTCGACCTCGGCGCTCGCAACCGTGGGCCTCGTGGCGAGCGTCGCGGCGGCCGCCTGGATGTCGAGCCCGTCGGGAACGCGATAGACCGCGGTGGAGATCCCCGGGAACGCCCGGACCAGCTCCAGGTGGTTGTCTCGCGCGATGGACTCTGCGTCGAAGGGTGGTTTCACGACCACGATCAGGGTGCCCGGAACCACGCCGAGCCCTCCGGTGCGCACGTTCTCGACCACCGGGATGGTCGAGGTTCCCTTCACGGCCATCGCCGCTGCGAAGGGGGCCGAACCGCCGCCGCGGAACAGGATGAACCGGCCCTTGGTTTCGACGAGCGCGGTGGCGGGAGCCCCGACCCTGGCGAGCGCGGTGTCATTCGACTGCCCTTCGGCGAGCGTCATGGCCCGCATGCCCCCCACGACCCGGTACGTGGCCCCGGCACTCTGGAACGCCGCCCCCTTCTTGGGCGCCACCGCGTCCTGGGCCCACCCGGACGACGCGCACAGCGTCAGCACAGCCACCGCGACCAATCGCTTCATGGAGTTCATGGCATCCATCCTCTGGCGTGGGTGCGCCGTTCAGGGTCTCAGTGGCCAAAGACGCGAATCTGCCAGTTGTTGAAGGTGCCGGCCGT
>CAIQRS010000156.1 GCA_903874275.1 uncultured Anaeromyxobacter sp. | reverse complement strand
TGGGGATCATCGGGGTGGGGGAGAAGGCCACAGGAGCCGCCGACCCGTACGGCCTGCGGCGCGCCGCCATCGGGATCCTGCGCATCGTGCAGTCGCGGGGGTGGCACCTCTCTCTCGCCGCCGGCGTGGAGCGCACGCTCGACGCGCTCTCCGGCGTGCGCCTCTCCGCCGACCGGGCGGTGGTGGCCTCGCAGGTCCGTGACTTCCTGCGCGGGAGGCTCCGGGCGCTCTGGAGCGACGAGTTCCCGGGCGACCTCGTGGACGCCGTCCTGGCCGCCGGCTTCGACGACGTGGTGGACGCGCGGCGGCGGCTGGAGGCGCTCGCGAGCATCAAGGCCCGGCCGGACTTCCTCCCGCTGGCGGTGGCCTTCAAGCGCGTGGCCAACATCCGCGAGAAGGCGGGGGAGGGAGCGGCCGCCGCGGTGGACCCGGCGCTGCTCCGGGAAGGCGCCGAGACCGCGCTCCTCGACGACCTCGTCCGCGTGGAGTCGGAGGTGGCGGAGATGCGCCGCGCCCGCGACTACGCGGCGGTGCTCCGGGCGGTGGCCTCGCTCAAGCCGGCGGTGGACCTGTTCTTCGACAAGGTCCTCGTCATGGCCGAAGACCCGGCCGTCCGCGCCAACCGGCTCGGGCTCATGAAGCGTGTATCCGACCTGTTCGGAGACGTCGCCGACTTCCGGAAGATCCAGGCCGAACTGCCTCCCGCGGGCAGCGTCGGCGGAAGCGGGTGAGGAGCCCGGTTTCCCCTTGACCCTGGGGGGAGGTGGGGCTTAGGTTCCGCCTTCCCGGTGACCAGATTCCCAAAGATTATTGCGCTCCTCGCCTTCGGATTGGCGGCCGGCTGCCGGGATTCCTACCCGACGGTCCAGCCCCCTCTCGAAATCCTCTACTTCCCCGTCGGCCTCGCCGTCCGGCAACTCCCGCCGACCCCTGCTACCCCGTTCGGGTCGTCGCAGCTCGCCGTGGTGAACTCCAACTTCGACCTTCGCTACGACGAGCCGTCGGGCGGGACGTTGCTGGTGATCGACCCGGACCAGTCCCAGGACACGCAGCGGGGTGGCCAGATGAAGGTCCTCGGCTCCCTCCGCGCGGGCAGCTTCGGGGGCGAGCTCACGATGATCGACGGAGGGTGCCCGGCGGGCTGGCCCGATTGCCCGAGCCGCTGCGCGGAACTCGCAACGGCCCCCGCGTTCGCCGAGGGCGGAGGGAACCTGATCTTCGCCTCGCGATCCGCGCGGACCCTGTATCGGGTCTCGATGGGCGCGGACGGCTCGCTCGCGTGCGGCAATACCTGCCAGTCCCTGCTTCCCGTCGATCGGCTGGATCCCTACGGGATCTCCTTCGCATGCAGCAGCAAGGGGGGGAGCACGGCGGCGTATGCCTTCGTCTCGCACCTGGTGGCCGCAAACAACCTGGGCTGGCTCACCCGGCTCGACCTGCGCTCCAACGACGTGGTCGGGATGATCCTGGGTTTCGACGGGACCTACACCTCGATCTTCAACCGGAGCAACGACCTCGTCTTCGTGAGCTCCTCGGTGACCGTCAACGCCCAGTTCCGCTGGTTCAACCCGCTCATCGACCTCACGGACTTCGACGGGTTCGCGCTCCCCGAGTACGCCGGCACGGCCTTCACCAACTTCCTCCCAGGTGCGGTGGCGCGGGACATGGCGCTGTCGAGCAATGGGCGGTTCCTCTACGTGACGGTGCAACTCTACGACCTCGCGCTGGCCGCCCAGACCGGCCAGTTCTTCACCCTGGGCGGGGCGCTGGCCGTCTTCGACCTCTTCGAGAACTCCCTGGCTGGCCCTCGCATGGCGCTGCTTGGAGTGGAGCGGACCTGCCTCGGCGCCGGCCAGATCCGGCGGCTGCCCGCCCGGCCGAACAAGCCCGACCTGTTCGCCATCACCTGCGACGTCGAGGGCGCCCTGGCCATCTACGATGCGGACGCGCGCCGCGTGGTCCGGTACATCGGCCAGAGCCCGTCGACGGGCCTCCCCGCCCTGGGTCTCCAGCCCTTCGGGATCGCGGTCGAGCCCATCGACCCGGGGCGGGCGACCATCCCGGTCCTGGACGACGCGTACCAGGTGTCGCCGTGCTCCCCCGGGCGCGACTGCCAGCGCATCTACGTCGCGAGCTTCATGCAGAACTGGGTGAACATCCTCGAGCTCGACCCCGACAGGCCGAGCGAGATCGCCCTGGTGAAGCGCATCGGGAGGGGGCCTTGAAGCGTTTCGCAGTCCTCGCCTCGCTGGCGCTGGCCGCGTGCTCGAGCGGCAGCCCAATCATCCCGGTCGGATTCAGGGGCCCCGTGGCCATCGCGCCATTCATGGGGAAGAACCCCGATCGGCCTGAAGCAGGGCTGGTCCCTCTCCTCGCCGTCGCCTCCGTTCGAGGCGACGACCTGCGTCTGCTGGACCCGAACGGCGACACTCCGGTGACCGGTCCCAACCTCTCCTGGGCGCTCTCCGTCCCCACGCTCGCGCGCCCGAGCCTCCTCGCGGCGGCCTCCCTCGGAGACGGGCTCGCCGACCTGCTCGTGGTCTCGGGGAGCGAGCCCAAGATCCAGATCGTCGGCACCTGGCTCGACGGCACGGACGGCTTCGGCGTGGTGAGGACGCTCGACCTCTCCGACTTCGTGTCCCCGGGCGCGCAGATCCTGTCGCTGGCCGTCATCCGGGTGCCCACGGGCGCCCCCACCGGAACTCCCCCGGTCGCCCCGGTCGCGACCGGGAGCGCGTGGATCGTCGTCGGCTTCAACGTGCCGGGGGTCTCGGGGCGCGGGGTGCTCGTGGTCGTGCAGATGATCCGGGCCACCGACGGGTCCATCGTCCTCGACGTCGAGCCAGCGGGGAAGCAGCCCGTCGTGGCAAAGCCGATCCAGGTCACACCCACGGGCATGGTCGCGGCTCCGGACCACGCCCACCTCTACCTGGCCAGCCTGGACGTGATCCGCGACTCCACCGGGCGGGAGGTCCTCGGCATCGCCGAGGTGACCGTGAGCGGCGGTCCCGACGCGGCCTGGCAGGTTCGCGGGTTCGACGCCCGGAACTCGCCGACGACGACCATCGCGGCCGCGTTCGTCGGGGAACGAACCCAGAAGAACTTCTACACCTACGCGGCGCCCGCGCTGCGCGTCTACGCGACCCTGGACGCCTCGGGCTGCGGGCCCGAGCGGGACATCGCCTGTGGCGTCGCCACCTTCGACCCGGCCACCGGGGCGCTGGCCACCGATCCCGCAGTCGCGGGTTCGGCGAAATGGGGAGTGCCGACCCAGTCCTACCGGACGCCCATGGTGCTCCCGGCGTTGCCGATCGCCATGGGGATCGCTCTGCCGGCGGCAAATCCCGGCACGGCGGCGCCGAGCACCCCGTTCGGATCCCAGGTCTGCTTCTCGCCGGCCCAGGCCGGGGTCCCGCTTCCCCTGTGCCCCTTCGTCACGGAGGAGGCCACCTCGCCGCCTTTCAACGGGACGGGCGCGCCCCAGAAGTTCATGCTCCAGGCCCCCGCGACCGGGCAGCTCTGGACGAGCCAGGTCGGGATGGTGGCGACCATCGACGGGTTCCTCTACGTGCAGGACCTCGGACGTTTCGGTGGAGTGAATGCGGTGTCCATGCTGCAGGACGAGGCGTCGCGCACCAAGGCCGGAAACGCAAAGCCGGTCGGTCCGGCTGGCCCGCTTGCCAACTCCCCCTTCCTGGGTTTCCCGGACGGGACCGCTGCGCTCGGGCTCTGGACGGACCCCAGTTCCGGTGCCGGCACGGTGGTCTTCACAGCCGAGGACATCCCGGGCGCCGTGACCGTCTGGCCCGGCTTCACGCGCGACGAACACTGGCTCGTTTCCTACCAGGGGCTGCTTCCCGGCCTGGCCCAGCGCAGGGCGGTCCTGGGGCAGGGCGCCGATGGTGCCCTCTACCTGGCAGTGCAGGACGCCGCGATCCAGCCGGTCGATGGCGTGCTGCCGGCCTCCGGCTACTGGGTTCCGGGAGCCTTCGTGGGGAGCCCGGATCTGGGGGTCCACACGCTGGAAGATGACGGCCTTCCCGGGGACATCGCCCAGTTCGTGCTCGACGTCGATCCCTGCACGTCGACCCGCCCGAACTGGATCCCCGCCAACGAGACGGTGCCGGTCTACGACCCGACCAAGCCCCCGCTCGCCCACGACGCCGTCGTCCTCTCGAAGGTCGCGCCCGACCTCGCCCTCTACCCGGGAGGCGCGCTTCGCCTCCTGCCAGAGGCCGACCCGGTGCTGGCCGCCGAGTACGTGTGCCTGGCGGACTGGCTCCAGCGGCCGGAGAACACCGGCAAGGTGCTCACCGCGTTCGCCACGAGCCCGGCGAGCGGCGAGTACGTTCGCGGCGCATGGGTCCGTGCCGGAGGGCTGGTGCTCACGGGGAGCTCGGCGGGCTACGCCGGCCGGCCGACGATGGATGTCCGCTACGGCCTGGCCTGGACCGAAGAGGCGGGTCTCTCCGGGGAGGCGCTCATCCTGGCCCGGAAGGCGCGCCGATTCTACTATCCGTCCGCCTATCCAATCCGGGCGTACAGCGGGTTCCCAGACATGACCGACCCGATGGCGACCGGTCCCGCCCTGGGTTTCCGGGTCGGGCGCTACTGCCTGACCTCGGTTCCCGGTTGTGACGCGACCACCTCCCCTCCGGCCCGGGACGCGGGAGTCGACTTCTTCACGCAGTCGGGGCTCCTGATCATGTCCCGCCGTCCCAGCAGCACCGCCGGCGGGAACTTCGTGACCTCGTTCGACAAGACCATCTTCCCGGGCCAGGAGTACCGGGGGACCGTCTTCTACGGGAGCTTCACCGGCGACCTCCTCATGATGATCCCGCCCGGCCTCGACGTGGGGCAGTCCGTCTCCATCCGCTGACGCGAGGGGGCCCCGTGCCCACGCTCACACTCATCGACGGTTCCGGGTTCGTCTTCCGGGCCTTCCACGCCATCCCGCACCTGGCGACGACGAAGGGGCAGCCCACCAACGCCGTCTACGGCTTCACCACCATGCTGTTGAAGGCGCTGCGCGAGCGCGGGAGCACCCACGCGGCGCTGGTGATGGACGCGAGCCGCAAGAGCTTCCGCACCGACCTCGACCCCACCTACAAGGCCCAGCGCCCCGAGGCGCCGGACGAGCTCAAGAGCCAGTTCCCGCTGGTGCGGGAGGTCGTGCGCGCGCTCGACGTGCCGCTCCTCGAGGAGGCCGGGGTGGAGGCCGACGACGTCATCGCCACGCTGGCCCGGCGGGCCCGAGCCCAGGGCTTCGACGTGGTCATCGTCACCGGCGACAAGGACTTCGCCCAGCTGGTCGGGGAGGGGATCGAGCTCTACGACCCCATGGCGGAGGCGGCCGGGCGCGGCGGTTGGACGCGGACCGAGGACGTGGAGAGGAAGCTGGGTGTGCGCCCGGACCAGGTGGTGGAGCTCATGGCGCTCACCGGGGACAAGGTGGACAACGTCCCCGGCGTTCCCGGGGTCGGGGACGTGACCGCGGCGGCGCTGGTGAGGCACTTCGGATCGGTCGAGGCCATGCTGGCCCGGACCGGGGAGATCCCGCAGGCCGTCTCCCGTGGCGGGGCGAAGCTCCAGGAGAAGATCGAGGCGCTGGCCGACCGGATCCGGCTCAACCGGACGCTGGTGGCGCTCAAGGAGGATCTGCCGCTCCCGCTCGGCCCGGCCGACCTGGCGCGTCGTCCGGTGGACACGGAGCGCGCCCGCGCGCTCTTCACCGAGCTCGAGTTCGGGCGGCTCCTGCGGGACCTGCCCGCGCCTGCGCCGTCGCCCTCCGCGGAACC
>CAIQRS010000155.1 GCA_903874275.1 uncultured Anaeromyxobacter sp. | reverse complement strand
GCTGTCGAGCGTACGCTGGTCGTGCCGATGACCGCCACGTCGAGCCGGTTCCACGTGACGGTGTCGAGGGAGTTCCTGGCACTTCTGAAGAAGGCGAAGGCTGGAGAGTCGCACCGGAGTCCCGGCGCGCCCGACGAGGAGATCCTCACCGCTGCGCTGAAGTTGCTCATCGAGAAGCAGTCGAGGCGGAAGGCCTGCGTGCCGGCCAAGGTGAAGCGGGAGGTCATGAAGAGGGACGAGGGGAAGTGCCAATGGAAGCGGCCTGATGGGGGAGTGTGCGGCGCGACGGTGCGGCTGGAGATCGACCACGTGGTCCCGCGGGGGAAGGGAGGCCCTTCCACGGTCGAGAACTGCAGGATCCTCTGCCTCCCACAATCTCGAAGCCGCTCGCCAGGCCTACGGCGACGCGCACATGGACCTCTTCACCCGTGGTTCATCACCGGGCGCTGCCCCCCTGGCACGAGAGGACGTCGCTGCCTACGGGGAGGAATCCGCTCCCGCCAGGCAGCGCCGGAGCCCACGGAGCGCTACGATACCGGAACGATGTGCCGCCTCTTCGGACAGCTCTCCGACGCCCACCGGACGGCCTCCGTGCCGCTCTGCAGCGCCGAGAACGCTCTGCGGACCCAGTCGCACCTCCACCCGCACGGCTGGGGAATCGCCTGGTACGGCGCGGGCGGTCCCCGGGTCCGCCGCGGGGTGATGGCGGCCCACGCCGATGACGACTTCGTCCGGGCCGGGAAGAGCGCCCGCTCCCGCATCGTCCTGGCCCACGTGCGCGACGCCAGCGTGGGGCGGGTGGCGCTCGAGAACACCCATCCCTTCGTCGAGGGGCCCTGGGTCTTCGCCCACAACGGAACCGTGGCCCGCTACAAGCGCTCCCGCGTGGTCCGGGAAGCGCTGCTCGCCGCCATCTCGCCGTTGCGCCGCCGGGCGCTTGCCGGGGAGACCGACAGCGAGCGCTGCTTCCAGCTCTTCCTGTCGCGGCTCGACCTGCGCACCGGGCGTGGCCGGGCCACCGTCGAGGACGTCCGCACCGCGATGGCCGACACGGTGGCGATCGTCCGCGCGTTCGCCGACCGGGGCGAACTGCGCTCCACCCTCAACTTCCTGGTCTCGGACGGGCGCCTGCTCTGCGCCTGCCGCAACGGCAAGCCGCTTCACGTCTCGACCGGCACCGGGCCAGGCCGGATCTTCGCCGTGGCCAGCGAGCCCATCGGCAGGTCGGGCTGGGAGTGCGTCCCCGAGGGCGGGTTCGTCGGCGTGGACGGAGCGTTGCGGGCGACCCGTTCGCCGCTCGGGATCAGCCTGCCGGAGATCGGCGCGCCCGGGGAGCCCGCGGCGCCAGCGCCCGGGCCAGCCCGGCGTGCCGCTCCCCAACCCCGACGATGACCAGGCGGCGCCCGGAGGGGCGCCCGTCCTCGTGGGAGAGCCGGACCTCCAGCCGCTCGGCCGGGAGCGCGCCCGGGAAGCGGTCGGCCCACTCCACCACGGTCGCCCCCGACCGCCCCACCAGGTCGTGGAACCCGGTGGCGTGGAGCTCGTCCTCGTCCCCCACCCGGTAGAGGTCGGCGTGATTCACCGATAGTCTACCCCGGTAGGTGGCCACGATGGCGAAGGTGGGGCTCGAGACCTCGTCGTCGGGGACGCCGGCCCCCCGGCAGATGCCGCGGGCCAGCTGGGTCTTCCCGGCGCCCAGCTCCCCGGAGAGGGCCACCACGTCCCCCTCGCCGAGCCTCCGTCCGATGCGCTCGCCGAGCCGGCGGGTCTCGCCCGCCGACCGGCTGGTGCGCGCCAGGCGCACCACCGCCGGCTGGCTCACCTGCCCCACTCGGCCCAGACCGCGCCGATGGCCTCGGCCAGGTCCCCGGCCACCATCCCGCGCTCGCCGTGCCGGCTCGCCGCGATGTCGCCGGCGCGTCCGTGCACCCACGCGGCCACCCGTGCCGCCTCGCGCGGGCGCATCCCGCCGGCCAGCAGCGCACCCAGGAGCCCCGCCAGCACGTCGCCGGTCCCGCCGGTGGCCATGCCCGGGTTCCCGGTGGGGATGATCGCCGCCGGGCCGTCCGGGTCGGCCACCACCGTCCGCGCCCCCTTGAGCACCACCACGGCGCCCCATTCCTGCG
Organism: uncultured Anaeromyxobacter sp.; assembly: GCA_903874275.1. Lineage (GTDB taxonomy): Bacteria > Myxococcota > Myxococcia > Myxococcales > Anaeromyxobacteraceae > CAIOAK01. Next base: position 14,814 of record CAIQRS010000155.1, on the reverse strand, counting down.
CCTTGCGGCGAGCGATGGCGACGCGGTCGGCCTGGACGTCCTCGATGCTGCCGCCGATGAGCCTGGCCATCTCGCCCGGGTGCGGGGTGAGCACGATGGGCGCGTCGTGACCGATGACGGCGACCAGCCCCGGGTGGTCGGCCAGCGCGTTGATGGCGTCGGCGTCGAGGACGGTGGGGACCGGGTGGCGGTCGAGCAGTCCGCGGATGGCCGGGGCGGTCTCCGGGCCGCGGGGGATGCCCGGCCCGATGCAGAGCGCGTTGGCGCTCGCCGCGGCGCCCTGCAGCGCCGGGATGTCGCTCCGGCTCAGGCTGCCGGTCCCCGGGAGCGGCGTGCTCATGGCCTCCGGCCGCCCCGCCATGGCCGGGCCGAGCACCTCCGGGCGGGACGCCAGGGTCACGAGCCCCACGCCGCCGCGCAGCGCGCCGGTGAGCGCCAGGTGGGCCGCGCCGGTCCTTCCAGCCGAGCCGGCCACGATGAGCAGCCGCCCCGCGTCCCCCTTGTGGGCCTCGCGATCGCGGCGCGGGACGAGTGCGCGAACCGTCGCCTCGTCGAGGAGTTCCGCGGAGGCCAGGATGCGCGCGGCGGCCGCCGGGGGGATGCCGATGTCCACGACGGTGACGTCGCCGGCCAGGTCGGCGCCCGGCTGGAGGACCAGCCCGATCTTGGAGAAGGCGAAGGTGACGGTTGCGTCGGCCCGGACGGCGGGGCCGATGGCGTGCCCGGTGTCGGTGGAGAGCCCGGACGGCAGATCCACCGCGAGGACCATGGCGCCCTGCTCGCGCAGCCCGGCGATGATCTCGATCGCGGCGGCGTGGTTCCCCTCGGCCGGACGCTCGAGCCCGGTGCCGAAGATGGCGTCCACGACCAGGTCGCCCCTCCGGACCGGGAACTCCTTCAGCGCCTGGATCCCGGAGACCGGCACGCCGGCATCCTCCGCCGCCTTCCACGCGGCGGTGGACTCGGGACTCCCCTTGCCGGGCGCGCCCAGCGCGACGACCAGCACCCCGCGCCCCGCCGCCCCGAGGATGCGGGCGGCCACGAAGCCGTCGCCGCCGTTGTTCCCCCCTCCGCAGACCACCACGATCCGCCCGTCCTGCCCGGCCAGCCCGATGGCGGCGTCGGCCACGGCCCGCCCGGCCCGGTCCATGAGCGTCGCGGCCGGGATCCCCATCTCCTCGATGGCGATCCGCTCGATGGCCCGCATCTCCTCCACGTTCACCAGCCTCATTCGCGACCTCCCTCGAGAACCACGACGGCGGCCGCGACGCCGGCGTCGTGCGTCAGCGACAGGTGGACGCGGGCCACCCCGCGCTCCCGGGCCGTCCGCTCGGCGACCCCGGAGAGGCGCAGCCGCGGCGCCCCGTCCTCCCGTTCCACCTCCACGTCGGTCCAGTGGATCCCGCCGGGCGCGCCCAGGGCCTTGGATGCGGCCTCCTTGGCGGCGAAGCGCGCGGCGTAGGGCGTGGCCCGGTCGGCCCGCGCGTCGCAGAAGCGTCGTTCACCTTCCGTGAAGCAGCGGCGCAGGAAGCGCTCCGCCGTCCCGGCGTCCGCCCCGTCGCCGACGAGCCGCCGGATGCGCGCCACCTCGACCACGTCGATCCCCAGCCCCAGGATCACGGCGCGCCCCGGGAGAGCAGGTCCTTCATCTCCCGGACCGCCCGCTCCATGCCCACGAGCAGCGCCCGGGCCACGATGGCGTGGCCGATGTTGAGCTCCTCGATCTCCCGGATGGCGACCACCGGCAGCACGTTCTGGTAGTTGAGCCCGTGGCCGGCAGCCACCTGGAGCCCGAGCTTGGCCCCGGTCTTGGCGGCGTCCACGACCCGGGAGAGCTCCCTCCGCCGGTCGCCGGGAGTCCGGGCGTCGCAGTAGCGTCCGGTGTGGATCTCGATGGCGTGGGCCTCGACCCGGACGGCCGCCTTCACCTGGTCCGGGTCGGGGTCGATGAAGAGCGAGACCATCACGTCGGCGTCCCGCAGCGTCTTCACCACCCGGGCCACCGTGTCGCGCCCCCGGATCACGTCGAGCCCACCCTCGGTGGTCAGCTCCTCGCGCCGCTCCGGCACCAGCGTCACCTCGTCGGGGCGCAGCTCGTGGGCGACCTTCACCATCTCCTGGGTGGCCGCCATCTCGAGGTTGAGCCGGGTGGTGACGGTCTTCCGCATCACCTCCAGGTCGCGGTCCTGGATGTGGCGCCGGTCCTCGCGGAGGTGGATGGTGATCTGGTCGGCGCCGGCCAGCTCGGCCAGCATGGCCGCAGCGACCGGGTCCGGGTAGGCGGCGCGCCTGGCCTGGCGGAGGGTGGCGACGTGGTCGACGTTGACGCCGAGGCGGGGACCGGGCATTTCGCGAATCTAGCGCGGTCCGGACCTGCCGGGGGGCCCTTTTCAGGCGAGTTCCCGCCGCAGCGCCTCGGCGATGCGATCGGCGTGGGTCTTGATGGCGGCGGAGTCGGGCCCCTCGACCAGCACGCGGGCCTTGTTCTCCGTGCCCGAGAAGCGGACCAGCACCCGGCCGTCGGCGCCCAGGGCCCGCTCCACCTCGGCGATCGCCGAGCGCACCCCGGCCAGCGACTCGAGGGGGCGCTTCTCCTTCACCGGGACGTTGATCTGCACCTGCGGCGACGGGGTGAAGCACCCGGCCAGCTCGGAGAGCTTCATCCCGGTGCGAATCATCACGGCCAGGAGGTTGAGCGCGGCGCAGACGCCGTCGCCGGTGGTGACGTGGTCGAGGAAGACCAGGTGGCCGGACTGCTCCCCTCCGAAGTTGTACCCGCTGCGGCGCATCTCCTCGACGACGTACCGGTCGCCGACGTTGGTGCGCACCACCGCGCCGCCCACCTCGGCCATGGAGCGCTCCAGCCCCACGTTGCTCATCACGGTGGCCACCACCGTCTCCTTGGCGAGCCGTCCGTTGCGGAGCAGGTCGCGGGCCACGATGGCCATGATGGCGTCGCCGTCCACCACCTGCCCGTTCTCGTCGGCCACGATGACCCGGTCGGCGTCGCCGTCGAGCGCGATGCCCAGGTCGGCCTGGATCTCGCGGACCTTGTTGGCCATCTCCTCGGGGTGCATGGCCCCGCACCGATCGTTGATGTTGCGCCCGTCCGGCTCGACGTGGAGCGGAACGACCTTCGCGCCCAGCTCCTCGAAGACCGCCGGGGCGGTGTGGTAGGCGGCCCCGTTGGCGCAGTCCACGACGATGGTCATCCCGTCGAGGGTCAGGTCGCGCGGGAAGAGGGACTTGAGGAAGACCACGTAGCGGCCGATGGCGTCCTCGATGCGCTTGGCCTTCCCGATGAGTTCGGCGGTGGGGCGCAGCTTGTGGAAGTCAGGCGAGGTGGCCGACCCCCCCAGGACCAGCCGCTCGATCTCCAGCTCCTCGTCGTCGGGGAGCTTGAAGCCGGTCCGGTCGAAGAACTTGATGCCGTTGTCCTGGTAGGGGTTGTGGCTGGCGCTGATGACCACGCCGGCGTCGGCCCGCATCGACTGGGTGATGAAGGCGATCCCGGGCGTCGGCAGGGGCCCGCAGAGGAGGACGTCCACGCCCATGGAGCAGATTCCGGCCGCGATGGCGGTCTCCAGCATGTAGCCGGAGAGGCGGGTGTCCTTTCCGATGACGATGCGGTGCCGGTGGGTGCCGGAGCGCACCTTCCACGCCAGCGCCCGCCCGAGCTGCAGGGCGACCTCGGCCGTGATGGGATGGACGTTGGCGACGCCGCGCACCCCGTCGGTCCCGAAGAGCTTCCGCTCCTCCCCTGCCCCACCCCCGCTTCCCGGACTGGCCGCCATGGATGCCTCCCTGGAGACAGTCTAGACCCTCGTGCCGGATTGGCCAGAAGCCCGAAGGGCCACCGCCACCAGGACCGCCTGGCGGGAGGCCGCGACGTCGTGCACCCGGATGAAGGTGGCGCCGCCCAGGACCGCCGCGGCCACCGCGGCCAACGTGCCGGGCAGCCGCTCCTCCGGGGGCGCACCGGTGAGGGCACCGATGAAGCTCTTGCGGGACGGCCCGACCAGGAGGGGGCGTCCCAGGGAGAGGAGTTCGGGGAGGCGGGCCAGGATCTCCACGCTCTGCCCGGCCGTCTTGGCGAAGCCGATGCCGGGGTCGAGGACGATCCGCTCGCGCGCCACGCCGGCCGCCTCGGCCCGGGCCATGGCGGCTGCGAGCTCGGCCCGGACCTCCGCGACCAGGTCGTGGTAGGTGGCCCGCTCCCGCATGTCGCCCGGGGTGCCCCGCATGTGCATGAGGACCACCGGGGCCCCGGACCCGGCGACGACCCGGGCCATCTCCGGGTCGGCGAGCGCGCGAACGTCGTTCACGAGCGAGGCCCCCGCGTCGAGCGCCGCCCGCGCCACCGCCGCCTTGGAGGTGTCGATCGACACCGGCACCGGGAAGCGCGAGCGAGCCAGCGCCTGGAGCACCGGGATCACCCGGGCGAGCTCCTCCTCCTCCGGGACCCGAGGCGCGCCCGGCCGGGTGGACTCGCCCCCCACGTCCACCAGGTCGGCCCCCTCCGACGCCATGCGGAGCGCGTGCTCCACGGCGGCGCCCGGGTCGAGGAACCGGCCGCCGTCGGAGAAGGAGTCGGGCGTGACGTTCAGCACGCCGACCACGAACGCGCCAGGGGGCGCGAAGTCGCGCCCCCCGATGCGGATCGACGGCGAGATCAGGATGGGGACCCCGGACGTGGCCTACGCCTTCCCCGGCTCGGCCTTGGTCAACCCGCCCAGGCCACCGAGGATGCCGCCCTTCTTCGCCTTCTCCTTTTCGCCGGTGACGGGAGCGGAGGGCGGCTGCGACTTGGGAGGCGGCGGCCGGCTGATGGCGCCACCGGCCAGCAGCACGTCCACGTCGGCGAGGTCGAGGGTCTCGTACTCGAGCAGCGCCTCGGCGATCTTGTCGAGCCCCTCGCGCCGCTCGAGCAGGACCTTCTTGGCCCTCTCGTACTGCTCGTTCACGATGCGGCGCACCTCGGAGTCGATCTCGCGGGCGGTCTGCTCGGAGTAGGTCTGCGTGGACGCCATGTCGCGCCCCAGGAAGACCTCCCCCTCCTTCTTGCCGAAGGCGAGCGGCCCCATGCGCTCGCTCATGCCCCACTCGCAGACCATGGCGCGGGCCATGTTGGTCGCCTGCTCGATGTCGTTGCCGGCGCCCGTGGTCTTCTGCCCGAAGGTGAGCTCCTCGGCGACCCGGCCGCCCATGAGGATGGCGATCTGGTTGAGCGCGAACTCCTGGTTGATGTTGAGCCGGTCCTCCTCGGGCAGCTGCTGGGTGAGACCCAGGGCCCGGCCGCGGGGGATGATGGTGACCTTGTGCAGCGGGTCGGCGTTGGGCAGCACCTTGGCCACCAGCGCGTGCCCGGCCTCGTGCACCGCGGTGGTGCGCTTCTCCCTGTCGCTGATGATGAGCGAGCGCCGCTCGGTGCCCATGAGCACCTTGTCCTTGGCGTACTCGAAGTCGCTCCCCTCGACCTTCTCCTTGTTGCGCCGGGCCGCGTAGAGCGCCGCCTCGTTGACCAGGTTCTCCAGATCTGCGCCGGAGAAGCCGGGCGTGCCGCGCGCGATCCTGGTGAGGTCGAACCCGGCGTCGAGCGGGACCTTGCGGGTGTGGACCTTGAGGATCCCGAGGCGGCCGCCCAGATCCGGACGGGGCACCACGATGCGCCGGTCGAAGCGGCCGGGGCGGAGCAGCGCCGGGTCGAGGACGTCGGGGCGGTTGGTGGCGGCGATGAGGATGACTCCCTCGTTCGACTCGAAGCCGTCCATCTCGACGAGCAGCTGGTTGAGCGTCTGCTCGCGCTCGTCGTGCCCGCCGCCCAGTCCGGCGCCGCGGTGCCGGCCGACGGCGTCGATCTCGTCGATGAAGATGATGCAGGGGGCGTTCTTCTTGCCCTGCTCGAAGAGGTCGCGGACGCGGCTCGCGCCGACGCCCACGAACATCTCGACGAAGTCCGAGCCGGAGATGGAGAAGAAGGGCACGCCGGCCTCGCCGGCCACCGCGCGGGCGAGCAGCGTCTTGCCGGTGCCCGGAGGCCCCATGAGCAGCACGCCCTTGGGGATGCGCCCTCCCAGCTTGGTGAACTTCTTGGGGTCCTTGAGGAAGGAGATGATCTCCTCGAGCTCGTCCTTCGACTCGTCGATGCCGGCCACGTCGGCGAAGGTGACCTTGTTGTGGTGCTCGGTCATGAGCTTGGCCTTCGACTTGCCGAAGCTCATGGCCTTCCCGCCGCCGGCCTGCAACTGGCGCATGAAGAAGAAGAAGAGGAGGAAGAGGAAGACCAGCGGGAGGTACTGCACGAGCACCTGCACCCAGAACGAGTTCTGGTCGGCCTTCTCGTAGAGGACCTTCACGCCCTTCTTCTGCAGCCGGTCGAAGACCGAGGCGGTGGCGTCGAGCGGCCCGACGGTGTGGAAGTCGCTGCCGTCGCGGAGGTGGCCGTAGTAGTTCGTGTCCTTGATGGTGACGTCCCGGACGTCACCCGCCTCGACCTTGGTGACGAAGTCGGAGAAGGCGAACTCCTTCTGCTCGCGGCCGTGCTGGGCGAAGAACTGGTAGAAGGCCACGAACATCAGGATGAGGACGACCCACAGCAGGACGGTCTTGTAGGACTGGCGCAATTTCCGAAACCTCTTCCCGGGGGTCTTCCCCGTCCGCGACGTAGGGCTTCCAATATAACAGCGCGGGGCACCGGCGCAGTCCGGGATCGGGGGCGCCGCCCGCGGAATCCCGGGGGTTCACCCGCCGAAGCGCGCGTCGGCGCTCGGCTTCTCCGAGCGGACGCCCAGTTCCGGTACCCAGAGGATCCACCCCGCGTCGTCCGCCAGGACCCGGAGCCCGTCCCGAACCTCCCGGGGCACCTTCCGGTCGATGAGCCAGGCCTTGAGCTTCTTCGAGCCGCGCCCCCCTTCGGGGCGGAAACGGTCGCCGGGGCGCCTCCCGCGCCACCAGAGGGGCCAGGCCGCTCCCGTCACCGAGCCCACCTCGAGCACCCCACCCTCCGGCAGGGAGTGGGATCCCGGACCCGGGATGCGGACCGGCTCGGCGGCGGGACCCGTCGCCGGCGCGGCCCGGATGGAGAGCGCCCCGTAGCGGATGCAGGCCTCGAATCCCCTGGACAGCGGTGCCCGGGAAGGCCCGCGGCGGCCGAGCAGGGCCAGCACCGACTCGACCTGGCGCGCCTCCAGGTCGGCCCGCCTGCCCGTGGCCCTGCGCCAGAGGTCGCGCACCACTCGCCTCCGGACCGCGACCGGCTCGGCGAGGAGGTCGGCGATGCGAACCGCGCCCCCCGCCGCGAGACGCCGCCCCTCGGAGGCCAGCGCGCGCTCGTCGTCGCGCAGGAGGTCGGCTGCCCGGGACAGGGCCCGGGATGCGTGCGGGGCCAGGGATCGGAGGACCGGGATCACCTCGGAGCGCACGCGGTTTCGCAGGAACCGCGGGGTCGCGTTGGACGGGTCCTCGAGGTGGGCCAGTCCGCGCGCACGCACGTGGGCGATCACCTCGGCGCGGGTGCGGTCGATGAGGGGGCGGACGATTGCGCCACGGCGAGGCGGGATCCCCGAAAGGCCGCGCGCCCCGGAGCCTCGGAGGAGGCGGAGGAGCACCGTCTCGGCCTGGTCGTCCTGGGTGTGGCCGGTGGCGATCCGCGTGGCGCCCAGCCGGGCGGCCTCGCTGCGCAGTGCCGCATAGCGGGCCTTCCGCGCCTCCGCCTGCACGTTGCCCCCATGAACCTCGACCTTCACCCGATGCAGGGACACACCGAGCGACGCGCACACCAGCGCACACGCGTCGCCGTCGAGGTGGCTCCCCGGGCGCAGGCCGTGGTCCACGTGGAGTGCCGTGACCTCACGGACGTCGCCGGCGTCGCGCATCGCGGCGAGGGCCGAGAGGAGGGCCGTCGAGTCCGCTCCACCCGAAAGGGCGACCAGGACGGAGTCGCTGTACCCAAGAAGGTACCTCCTCCGGCAAGTGTCCGTGACGGCGGATGTAAACGCCCTCACGCCCCTGTCCCCTGATTCCCCTACACGTGCCACCAGTTGACCTCACCACTCCATGACGCCATGTTCCGGTGCGTTGGTGCTTCGCGAAGTCGGGCCGAGAGACTCCCCTCCCTCTCTTGGCCCGCGGGGAGTCGGCAGCGATGCCGGCTCCTCTTTTTTTTTCGTCGCCCAGACCGTCCATCCGGGCGACATCCTTGACCTTGTGTCGAGACGCGACGTATGAACGCAGAAACGCACCCAATCCTACCTCAGGGAGAATCGATGGCCGGAACCGACAAGCGCAAGCAGTCACTCTACTTCCCCGAGGACATGCTGAACGAGATCCAGATCGAGGCCAACCGTCAGGACAGGTCGCTCTCCTGGATCGTCCAGCAGGCCTGGAAGCACGGTCGCGAGAAGATCAAGTCCCTCCCGTCCGTGAACGACTCCCTCTCCGGGGACTCGCGGCCGGACGAGCGCGAGGAGCGGGAGCGCGGCGTCTAGGCGACCGCCAGGCCCCGCACCACCCGGCGCGTCGGAGCGATCCGGCGCGCCGTTGCTTTTTTGACTCCACATCCCACCGGAGCGATACCGGGGGGACATGGCAAGCCCCCCGTCCGACCGCTCCGACCAGAACCCGAACCGCGGAGCCCCCGGCGGCGGCGATCCTCGCTGGGTCGAGCCGGGCGACCACGAGCATCCCGGATCGGCCCCGGTGGATCCGGGATCCCCCTCCCCCCCCCGCGGCGGATCCTCACGGATGGTCCAGCTGGTGGCGCTTTCGGGCGTCGCCATCGTGGCCCTGGCGGCCGCGATGCTCTACCGCACCCATCACCGGCGCGAGGTCCTGGCCCAGGGAACGGTCCGCGCCCGCGAGTTGATGCGGGCCGACACCTGGGCGGGGTACCGCGCCGCCTCCCAGGTCCTCGAGCCGCTGGTCGCCATCGACGCCATGGAGGCGGGGGCGCTGCGGGCCCAGGCGCTCGCCATGCTGGCAGCCGACTACCGGGACGAGGCGGCCGCGGTCGAGGCCGAGCGCCTGCTCGATGCCCCGGAGCGCGCCGCCGAGATCCCCCCCGCCGCCAGCCTGGCCCGGGCGGCGCTCGCCATGGGACGCGGACAGGCCGGCTCGGCTTCCATCTCGGCCGCGCGCGCGGGCACCGGCTCCGCCGGGCGCGTGCTGCAGGGTCGGGTTGCCTTGCTGGCCGGAAATCCCGTCGGAGCCGCCGAGTTCGCCGCCGAGGCGGTGGCATCCGACCCGGGGCTGCCGGCCGCCCTGGCGCTGCAAGGGGACGCGCTCCGCCGGACCGGCAAGCCGGAGGGCGCCCGACAGGCTTACCTGGGGGCGATCCACGCGTCGCCCGGCCACCCCCGCGCGGCCTACGGCCTCGCCAAGCTCGCACTCTCGGGAAAGGCACGGCCCGAGGAGGCCTACACGGCGCTGGAGGGAATCCTGGCCGACGGCGCCGGCGTTCCCGGCAACGAGCGCGGCCGGGCCGCGCTGCACCTCGCGGCGCTGCAGGGGCGCGCCGGAGACCGGGCCGGGGCGCAGAGGACCCTCGACGCCTCCGGCGCCGTGAGCTCCGACCGGGCCTGGCTCGAGAGGGCCGTCGCGGAGGAGGAACTGTCCCGCACCGGGTACCGCGTCGTGGACGGCGCACCGGCCGGCCTGCAGAGCGCGAGCGACGACGACCCGTACGTTCCCGCCCCGCCCGCCCCGCCGCCGCCTCCGGAGCCGCCGAGGAAGGCCGTGAAGCAGAAGGCGGCGCCGGCGAAGAAGGCCCCGGCGAAATCCAAGGCGACCGCCAAGACGAAGGGTGCGAAGCAGCCCGCCAAGGCGCCGGCGAAGGCGCCGGCCAAGGCCCCCGTGAAGAAGTCGCCCAGGCCCCCGGCAGGGTAGCGGTCGAGCACGAGGGCTGCACGGACCTCGTGCAGCGGGTTGCGCGCCCGGCGGGCAGATCCAGCCCCTGCTGCCTGGAAAGCGCGCCATCGCCGTGCCCGTGGTTCCGGCACGCCCCCTGCACTTTGTCCGGGCACCCCACCTTCACCGAAGGAGCACCGCTTGAATCCGATCAACTCGGGCGACACCGCGTTCGTCCTCATGAGCGCCGCCCTCGTGATGTTCATGACCCCCGGCCTGGCCTTCTTCTACGGCGGCCTGGTCCGCGCAAAGAACGTCGTCCACACCATGATCCTCTCCATCGTGTGCATGGCGGTGGTGGGCGTCCTCTGGGCGGTGATTGGCTACAGCCTCTCCTTCTCACCGGGCGCCTTCGACTCGTTCCTCGGAGGGGCCCACTGGTTCAACCTGAAGGGCGTCGGCGCCGAACCGGAGAAGTCGCTCGCCGCCACCATCCCGCACGTCGCCTTCATGCTCTTCCAGGGGATGTTCGCCGTGATCACCCCGGCCCTCATCTCCGGCGCCCTGGTGGAGCGCATCCGGGTCAAGGCCTTCGTGCTCTTCGTCGTCCTCTGGAGCCTCATCGTCTACACGCCGGTCGCCCACTGGGTCTGGGCCCCGGGCGGCTGGCTGCGCGCCAGGGGCGTCCTCGACTTCGCCGGCGGCACGGTGGTCCACATCAACGCCGCCGCCGCAGCCATCGTGGGCGCGCTGCTCCTCGGCAAGCGGCGTGGGCTCAAGACCCCCAGCTCGCTCCCGCACAACGTGCCCTTCGTGATCCTCGGGGCCGGCATGCTCTGGTTCGGCTGGCTCGGGTTCAACGGCGGCTCGGCGCTCGCTGCCAACGGCCTCGCCGCGTATGCATTCGCCAACACCTTCTTCGCCCCTGCGGCGGCGGCGACGGCCTGGGGTCTGGCCGAGCTCTTCTTCTTCCACGGAAAGATGTCCGGCGTCGGGCTCGCCTCCGGCGCGGTGGCCGGGATGGTCGCCATCACGCCGGCCGCCGGCTTCGTCACGCCGGCCTCGTCGCTGGTCATCGGCGCGCTGGCCGGCATCGCCTCCCTCCTGGCGGTCCGCTTCCGGCCCCGCCTCGGCGTCGACGACTCCCTCGACGTCTTCGCCGTGCACGGGGTCGCCGCCACGCTGGGCGCGCTCCTCACCGGCGTCTTCGCCACCAAGCTGGTGAACCCGGATGGCGCCGATGGAAGCCTGTCGGTGCTCGGGTGGCAGGCGGTGGGCGTGGCGGTGACGTTTGCCTGGTCGGGCGGCATCTCCTTCCTCCTCTACAAGCTGGTGGGGTTCGTCTTCCCGCTGCGGGCCGACGAGCAGGACGAGTGGAACGGGATGGACACGTCGGAGAGCGGCGAGCGCGGCTACATCCACGCCGACATCGAGTCCTCCTCGGGCGGGACCGTCGGCGCCTGAGCGGCACCCTCGACCTCATCGCGGCCCGCCGAGCCTCGCGCCCGGCGGGCCGTCTCGCGTCCGGGGCGCGGGGACGGGCCCGGCATGCGTTCGCCCCGCGGCGCTGCGCGCCGGGGAGGCACGCGCTGCACGGGGGGCGCGCACGGCGCGTCGCTCCGGCGCCGGGAAGCCTGAATTCGCGCCGTTCCCGTGGCAGGCACGCTCGGTGCAAAGGACCGGTGACGAATGCCGGGTCGCGTCCCGCGACCCTCACACCTGGGAGACCAACGATGAAGAAGCTCGTCCGAGTCCTCGCCGCCTGCGCCATCGCGCTCTCCGCGCAGAGTGCCTGGGCCACCCCGTCCACCCTCTTCTGGACGCCGGCGACGACCTACATCCAGCCGTTCCTCATGCCGCATCTCGGCATGGACGTGTACTTCAACGACAAGGCCAACTACCCCATCAACGTCGGCCTCACCATGGGAGTCCTTCCCTTCGAGAAGATCCAGGCCGAGGTCGGGCTCGACTTCTTCTTCCCCTACTGGGGCCCCCAGAACATGCTCTTCCTCGCGCCCGCCGGCGCGCTGCAACTGAACGCGAAGATCGGGACGCCCGAGGGGTCGCTCGCGGAGTGGTCCCCCGGAATCTCGGGCGGCATCTACGGCGTGGGGCTCAACCAGGCCACCCAGTTCTCCATCCTGCACGCCGAGATCGGCAAGACCTTCTTCTTCGGCAACGTCACGGTAGGCGGATACTACGGCGCCGGCGGCGTGAACGCGCTCTGGAGCGACATCGACGGCGTCCTGGTGACCCGCGGCGGCTTCATGGGCTCCTACACCACGCCCGACCTCGTCTTCGACCTGAAGGGGCTCTACAAGATCAACTTCTTCGCGGACATCCAGACGGGCAACAACTCCTTCAGCGCGGCGGCCGGAGGGATCGGCGTCTACCTCACGCCCGCCATCGACATCCTCACCGGTCCAGTCTTCTTCCTGAACAAGTACACGCAGCCGGGCCTGTCGACCATGATGTGGTCGGTCCAGCTGGACGTGGATCTCGACTTCGGCGCCAAGCCTCCTGCCGAGCCGGCCAAGTCGTAGCGTCGTACCGTCGTAGCGCGCGTGGGGCGCAGAGGGCGGTTCCGGGGCGGCGGGCCCCGGAGCCGCCTTCACCTTTTGTGAAACCGGATCGAGGCCGCCGGCGTCGTCAGGTCTTGATGCTCTGGAGAACCGTGTCGAACACGGCGAACTCGATCTGCTCCCGCTCCGCCGCACCCAGTCCCTGGAACTGGAACGACACCCGGACGGCGCCGGGCTGGACCACCGCGCTCACCACCCTGGCCCGCAACGCCACGGGCTCCGCTCCCGGCAGCCGGATCTTCACCTTGACCTCCTCGTCGGTGGGCGGCGACTTGGCGAGAAGCACCGAGAAGCCTCCCACGGAGACCTCCTGGGTCACGGCGCGAACCCGGTCCACGCTCCACTCGAGATCGGCCTGCAGGGCCCGGGCGACGCGCAGCGCCTGCCGTGGGACCTCGCCCTGCTTGAGGCCGGCCGCCTGGGCCCCGAGCAGCGCCAGGGCCAGCTCGTCGCGCCCGGCCCGGTAGTCCGCCAGCCCCTCGGCGGAGAGGGTCCCGGCCCGCGCCTGCTCGTGCTGCGCCTTGAAGCGCACCAGCCAGTCCTTGAGGCTCATGCGATCTCCAGCATACACCGTGCGTCTGAGGGCGTGGCAAGGCCGCGCCCCGACGCCGCCACCAGGCGGACCGCCGCGGCCACCAGTTCCTGGTTGCCCTTCGCGAGGACCCCCTTGGAGAGGTAGAGGTTGTCCTCCAGCCCGACCCGCACGTGGCCGCCCATGCGGAGCGAGAGCTCGGCCATGGGCATCTCGAAGCGGCCGATCCCGGCCACCGTCCAGGGGACCGGCTCCGGCATCCCCTCCACCAGGAAGCGGAGGTTCCGCTCGGTCCCGGACATTCCTCCGGGGACCCCGAGAACGAACTGCACGTGGTAGGGGCGGGCCAGGTGCCCCTTGTCGAGGAACCAGCGCAGGGTCTCGAGCATCCCGGCGTCGTAGACCTCGCACTCGGGCACGATCCCCCGCTCGCGGATGCGGCCGGCGATGCGGACGATGTCGGGGCGCGCGTTCACGAAGACGTCGTCGCCGAAGTTGAGGGTGCCCATGTTCAGGGTGGCCATCTCCGCGCCGGGGACGAGGGATCCCAGCCGCTCCTCCACGCCCATCCCCACCGCGCCCCCGGTGGAGCACTGCACGACGACGTCGCAGCCGGCCGAGCGGATTCGGTCCACGATCTCGCGGAAGTGCTCGGCGCGCTGCGAGGGGCGGCCGTCCGGGTGGCGGGCGTGCAGGTGAACCACCGCCGCCCCCTCCCGCCAGGCTTCCACCGCGGCGCGCGCGATCTCCTCTGGCGTGTACGGGACGGCCGGGCTCTGCTCCCGGGTCACCTCGGCCCCCACGACCGCGCAGGTGACGATGGCCTTCTCTCCCACGGCTGCCCCCTCCCTCGCCTACCCGCGCACCATGCGCTGCTTGTCCTTCGGGACCACGCAGGTCCCGGTGGCCCGGCAGACCACCACCGGCTCGGCCAGCAGCTCCGCGGCGCTGTCCGAGAGGTCCGGGCGGGGGATCACGACCTTGCGGGCCTCGAAGCGCATGGCCCGCGAGGTGGCGCCCACCCGGGTGATCTCCCCGGTCGCCTCCACGTAGTCGCCGGCGTGAACCGGGGCCAGGAACTCCACCGCGTCGTAGGCGCGGAAGAGCCCCTCGTCGCCGTCGTGGCGGACGAGGAGCTCGGTGGCCACGTCGCCGAAGAGCTGCAGCATGCGCGCCCCGTCCACCAGGTTTCCGCCGTAGTGGGCGTCGGCCTGGGACATGCGCATGCGGATGAGGACCCGGTCAGCCATCTCGCTCCTCCGTCGGAGCCTTGCCCGCCCTGGCGAGCACGCGCCCCACGATGTAGTTCGCCACGTCGGACGGCTTCGTCCCCGGCCCGAACCCGGCGTCGTATCCCAGCTCGAGCGCCAGCCGGTGGTCGATGCGGGGGCCGCCCAGGATGGCCACCAGCCGGTCGCGGATGCCCAGCTTCCCCAGCTCGTCGAGGAAGGCCCGGGCGTTCTCCTTGTGGACGTCCCGCTGGGTGACCACCTGCGAGACCAGCACGGCGTCGGCCCCGGAGTCGCGGCATGCCCGGGCCAGCGCCGCGTTCTCCACCTGCGATCCGAGGTTGCGCGCGTCGAAGGCCGGGTAGCGCTCCAGGCCGTAGTCCCCGGCGAACCCCTTCATGTTCATGATGGCGTCGATGCCCACCGCGTGGGCGTCGGAGCCGGTGCAGGCGCCCAGAACCACGATGCGCCGCCCCAGTTCGCGGGAGGCGAGCGCGTTCAGTTCGTCGAAGCCGCGCTTCTCGACCTTCACCTCGGGCACGTCGATGGCCGCCAGGTCCACCGCGGCGTCGGTGCGGCCGTAGACCACGAAGAAGGTGTAGCCCTCGGCGGCCCTCTCCATGGCGGC
>CAIQRS010000154.1 GCA_903874275.1 uncultured Anaeromyxobacter sp. | reverse complement strand
GGCCGGGCGGCCGGGCGGGCTCGGCGGCGATGCGGGCCCGCGCCAGCGCGAGGTGCGGCTCGGGCAGGTCGGGAGCGAGCACCACGGCGGTGGATGCGTGCTCCACGGCGTCGTCCACGGCCCGGGCGCGCAGCGACCGCTCCGCGTCGCGCACCTCGGCGATGGCGTGCCAGGGGAGGCTGGCGATCCCGAGTTCCCGCATGGCGTCCTGGAGCGAGACGGCCGCGGCCCGGCTCGCCGGCCCGTCCTGCTCGCGGCTCGCCTTGCGTCGCACCTGCCACAGCTCGTCGATCCGGGAGGGCGAGATGCCGACCGGCTGCAGGGGGCGCTGGAGCTTCTTCAGCTCCTCGGAACCGATGCTCACGCCCGGCGCCACCCCCTGGAAGAGCGCTGCGGCGGAGGGCGCGGGGACCGCCGGGGGAGGCGGGAGCGGCTCGGGGGGCAGCGCGGGCTCCGGTACGGCCTCACCGGACCGTGCGGCCCCCTTCGCCTTCGGGTCCTCGTCGCGGAGCTCCCCCTCCACGAGCGAAGGGGCCTGGACCTGGGCCCCTGCCGGGGATGGCGGGAGGAGCAGGAGCCAGGCGGCGAGGGAGGCGATCGCTGGGATTCTCACGCGAGATTGGGATGCTAGCACGTGGGATTCCGCGCTAGAAACCGGCGATGAACCGGACCTCGCACGCGGTCGATCGCCTCCTCTCCATCATGGCCCGCCTTCGGGGGCCAGACGGCTGCCCCTGGGACAGGGAGCAGACGCTCGCCACCCTCCGCCCCTACGTCCTCGAGGAGACCTACGAGGTTCTGGAGGCCATCGACGCCGGCGATCCGCAGGCCCACCGCGAGGAGCTCGGGGATCTCCTGCTCCAGATCGTCTTCCAGGCGCGGCTCGCCGAGGAGGAGGGGCTCTTCGACTTCGCGGGCGTCGCCGACGCCATCTCGGAGAAGCTGCTCTCCCGCCACCCCCACGTCTTCGGCCCGGGCGCCCGAAGCGCCGACGCCCGCCCCGACCCGGACGCCCCGGAGATCGCCGACGCCGACGGCGTGCTGCGTCAGTGGGCGGCGCTCAAGAAGAAGGAGAACCAGGCGAAGGGGCGCGGAAAGAGCGTGCTCGAGGGCGTCCCGCGCGAGCTCCCGGCCCTGGCGCGGGCCGAGCGGCTCACCGAGAAGGCGAGCCGGGTCGGCTTCGACTGGCCCGACGCGTCCGGGGCCCGGGCCAAGGTGGCGGAGGAACTGGGGGAGCTCGACGAGGCCATCGCCTCGGGTGACCGCGCGCGGATGGAGGACGAGCTCGGAGACCTGCTCTTCGCGGCGGCGAACCTGGCCCGGAAGCTCTCGATCCCTCCGGAGGAGGCGCTTCGGGGAACGCTCCGGAAATTCGTTTCGCGGTTCGAGTACGTCGAGGAGGCGCTGGCCCGCCGCGGGGTTCCTCACGGGGGGGCGACGCTCGAGGAGATGGACCGACTCTGGGACGAGGCGAAGGCGGTTTCCCGACAAAGGTCGGGCACTTCTTGACCCTTTGGCCGGTCCCCCGCCCTTTGTGGAAAGTACGTGGATGAATGAGCCGGGTCACAGCCGCTTCAGGTCACCGACACATCTTCGACACGTGCTGAGAAGTTCCCATTAACCGTTTGTTGCCAATGATCCTGGGTGGTTGGGATCCAGGGCTCCATCCCACCATTCGGGGTCGCATCCCAAAGGGGTACCTTGACCGCTCCAGAATCCCAGCGGTGGATAACTCGGCGTGTCGTCAGGGAATGTGGTCCGCCAAAAGGCTTGACGGCCAGCAAGCCGAGCGGTAGAAACCGCGACCTTCGAGAACCCCCAAGGGAGAAGCACACTTGGCAAACACCCGCTCCGCCGAGAAGCGAAATCGCCAGACCCAGAAGCGCCGCGCCCGCAACCAGGGCGTCCGCACACGCGTGAAGACCGCCGTGAAGTCGGTCCGCGAGTCGCTGGAGCGCGGCGAGGTCGCCGCGGCCCAGGAGGCCTTCAAGACCGCAGCCCGGGCCATCGACAAGGCATCGTCGAAGGGCGTGGTCCACCGCAACACCGCGTCGCGGAAGATCTCGCGCCTCGCCAAGGCCCTCCACAAGAGCGCTCCCGCGAAGTAGCGGAACGGGCTCGGGCTCTACGGAGCCTCGAGCCGCTCGACGATCTCCCGGGCGGCCTCGCTGGCCGCCCGCCGGATGGCAAGCCTTCGCCGCCCCTCCGTGGCGACTGCGTCCACCTCACCCAGGTAGTCCACCTCGCGACGCGACCTGACCTGGGCGGCCTCCCGGCCGTCCACGACGAGGCGCGCCTCGACCTCGAAGGCGAGGCGCCAGGTCCCGCCCTGCGTGGTGAGCGGCGACGACGACACGCGGGTGACCGTTCCCTCGATGCGCGTCGAGGAGCCCTCCCCTCCCGCGGCGCCCCGCCGCGAGAATTCCTCCCGCAGCGCCGCCGCCACCAGCGCGCCGGCCTCCGCGTCGGCGGTGCGGTTCTCGAGGGGGGGCACGAAGACCGGGCCGGCGCCGGACGGGAGCCGGGCCGCGCCCGAGCCGACGGAGTACCCGCAGCCCGTCCCCGAGGCGAACACGGCGAGGACCGCTGCGATCCCTGCGCGGCTCATGTGACCACGAAGTTGATGAGCCGCCTGGGGACGAAGACCACCTTGCGGAGGGTCTTCCCGGCCAGATGGGTCTTCACGCGCTCCTCCTGGAGGGCCAGCACCCGCACCTCCGCCTCCCCGGCCGAGATCGGCGCCTGGATCTCCCCGCGCAGCTTGCCGTTCACCTGCACCGCGATGGTCACCACGTCGGCGACGACCAGCGCCGGGTCGTAGGACGGCCAGGGCGACTCGGCGAGGAGCTGGTCGCGCACGGCGGGCCCGAGCACCTCGTGCCAGAGCTCCTCGGCGACGTGCGGGGCGAACGGGGCGAGCATGGACGCCACCGCGACGAGCGCCTCCCTCACCGCGGCCCGATCGGCGTCGGTGGCCGGCTCGAGCGCGTAGAGCTCGTTCACGAGCTCCATGAGCGCGGCGATGGAGGTGTTGAACTTGAGGTCGCCCTCCAGCCCGTCGGTGACCCGCTTGACGGTGCGGTGGGTCTTGCGGCGCAGCTCGAGGAACGGGCCGGCGGCGTCGGCGAGCGCCCGGTCGGGGACCTGGAAGGTCTCCTGGCGCGCGTGGAAGATGCGCCAGACCCGGGCCAGGAAGCGGAACATCCCGTCCACCTGCTCGTCGGACCAGTCGATGTCCTTCTCGGGCGGGGCCGCGAAGAGCATGAACATGCGCATGGTGTCGGCGCCGAAGCGGTCGATGATGGGGCCGGGCTGGACCACGTTGCCCCAGCGCTTCGACATCTTCCGGCCGTCGGGGCCGTTCACGATCCCCTGGGTGACCAGCCGCTTCACCGGCTCCTTCTCGAAGACCAGGCCGAGCTGCTCCATCACCCGGTGCCAGAAGCGGAAGTAGAGCAGGTGCATCACCGCGTGCTCGGGGCCGCCCACGTAGACGTCCACCGGCAGCCAGCGGCGGGCCTCGGCCTGGCCGAAGGGGCGCTCGGCGTCGCGCGGCGACAGGTAGCGCGCGTAGTACCAGGAGGAGTCCACGAAGGTGTCCATGGTCTCGGTCTCGCGCCGGGCCGCCTTGCCGCACCTCGGGCAGGTGGTGTTCACGAAGGCCGGCACCTTGGCCAGCGGCGGCTCGCCGGTCCCGGTGATGATGGCCTCGGGCGGCAGCGTGACCGGCAGGTCGGCGTCGGGGACCCCCACCGCCCCGTGCTCCGGGCAGTAGACGATGGGGATGGGCGTTCCCCAGTACCGCTGGCGGCTGAAGCCCCAGTCGCGCAGGTGGTACTTCACCGAGGGCTCGCCGAACCCCTTCTCCCCGGCCAGCGCCGACATGCGCCGCCGCGCCTCCTCGCCGGCCAGGCCGGTGAACGGGCCGGACTCGACCAGCACCCCGTCGTCGGTGAAGGCCTTCCCGAGCAGGTCGCCGGGCGGGAGGCGATCCCCCCCCGCGGGCTGGACGACGACCCGCACCGGGAGCCCGTACTTCCGGGCGAACTCGAAGTCGCGCTGGTCGTGGGCCGGGACGCTCATGACGGCCCCGGTGCCGTACCCGGCCAGCACGAAGTTGGCGATCCAGACCGGGATCTTCTCGCCGCTGTAGGGGTTCACCGCGAAGGAGCCGGTGAAGGCCCCCTCCTTGGGCGCGTCCTCGCCGGTGCGCCCGGCCGGGTCGATGCGGGCCATCCGCTCGACGAAGGCCTGCACCTCGGCCTTCCGCTCCGGGGTGGTGAGCCGGGCGGTGAGCGGGTGGTCGGGCGCCAGCACCACGTAGGTGCACCCGAAGATGGTGTCCACACGGGTGGTGAAGACGCGGATGCGCTCGGCCTGGCCGGCCACGGCGAAGTCCACCTCGGCTCCCTGGCTGCGCCCGATCCAGTTGCGCTGCATGGTGGTGATGCGCTCGGGCCACTCGCGCAGCCCGTCCAGCCCCTCGAGCAGGTCGTCGGCGTAGTCGGTGATGCGGAAGGCCCACTCCGGGATGACCTTCTCCTCCACCGGCGAGCTGCAGCGCTCGCAGATGTTCTCGTCCACCACCTGCTCGTTGGCGATGACGGTGTTGCAGCCCGTGCACCAGTTGGCCTTGCCCTGGCGCCGGTAGACGATCCCCTTCTCGAGCATGCGCAGGAAGAACCACTGGTTCCAGCGGTAGTACTCGGGGTCGCAGGTGGCGAACTCGCGCTCCCAGTCGAAGGCGAACCCGGCCCGCTTCATGTCCTCGCGGAAGGAGACGATGTTCTCGCGGGTGCGCTCGGCGGGGTGGCGCCCGTCCTTGAGCGCGGCGTTCTCGGCCGGAAGCCCCAGCGCGTCGAAGCCCATGGGGTGGAGCACGTCGTAGCCCTTCATGCGGAGCAGGCGGGCCAGCGCGTCGCCGATGGTGTAGACCCGCGCGTGCCCCATGTGCATGGCGCCGGACGGATACGGGAACATCTCGAGGACGTAGCGCTTCTCGGCCCCGGCGCGGCGGCCGGCCTTGAAGACGCCGGCGTCGTCCCAGCGCTTCTGCCAGCGCGGCTCGATCGACCTGGGCTCGTACCGCTCGTTCATGGAGGTCATGGAAGCCCGCGATATTACCGCGGGACGGCGATTTTGCACCTGCGCGATCGGCCGGGAGCCGGGGTATATTGCGCGCCTCCCTCGACCCCGGAGATGGTCCAGATGCCCGAGAACGTCTACGTCGCCGACATCGCCGCGCACGAGGGGAAGGAAGTCACCCTCCGGGGCTGGCTCCACAACCGCCGCTCCTCGGGCAAGCTCCACTTCCTGCAGGTCCGCGACGGGACCGGCACCATCCAGTGCGTGGTCTTCAAGGGCAACGTGACGCCGGAGGTCTTCTCCGAGGCCGACCACCTCCCGCAGGAGACCTCGGTCGCGGTGACCGGGCTCGTCAAGAAGGAGCCCCGCTCCCCCATCGGCTTCGAGATCGACGTGCGCGCCCTGGCCGTCCACGCCCGGCCCACCCAGGAGTTCCCCATCGGCCACAAGGAGCACGGCGTGGCCTTCCTCATGGAGCAGCGCCACCTCTGGCTGCGCTCCCCGCGCCAGAACGTGATCCTGCGGGTCCGCCACACCGTCGAGAAGGCCATCCGCGACTTCTTCGACCAGCGCGGGTTCACGCTGGTGGACGGGCCGATATTCACTCCCAGTGCGTGCGAGGGGACCAGCAACCTCTTCGAGGTGCCCTACTTCGACCTGGGCAAGGCCTACCTCACCCAGTCCGGCCAGCTCTACATGGAGGCGGCGGCCATGGCGCTCGGGAAGGTCTACTGCTTCGGCCCCACCTTCCGCGCCGAGAAGTCCAAGACCCGTCGCCACCTCACCGAGTTCTGGATGGTGGAGCCGGAGGTGGCCTGGCTCGACCTCGACGGCGACATGGTGCTCATGGAGGAGTTCGTCTCCTTCGTGGTGCAGGCGGCGCTGGCGAAGCACCGGGACGAGCTCGCCCGGGTTCTGGAGCGGGACGTCTCGAAGCTGGAGAGCGTCACGCCCCCCTTCCCGCGCATCACCTACACCGAGGCGGTGGAGGTCATCCGCAAGGAGCAGGAGGCGCAACGCGCGGCGCTCCCGCCGGAGGAGGCTGCCAAGCTCCCGCCCATGATGGTGTGGGGCGACGACATCGGCGGCGACGAGGAGACGCTGGTGGCGCGGAGCTACGACCGACCGGTCATGGTGCACCGCTACCCGACGCTCATGAAGGCCTTCTACTTCAAGAAGGACCCGCAGGACCCCAAGGTGGCCCTGGGCTGCGACGTCCTCGCCCCCGAGGGGTACGGGGAGATCATCGGCGGCGGACAGCGCGAGGACGACCTGGAGACCCTGGAGAAGGCCATCGCGCACCACGAGCTGCCCCGCGAGGCCTTCGAGTGGTACCTCGACCTGCGCCGCTACGGCACCGTTCCCCACGCCGGGTTCGGCATGGGCGTGGAGCGCTGCGTGGCCTGGATCTGCGGGCTGCACCACGTCCGGGAGACCATCCCGTTCGCGCGCATGACCGAGCGGATCACGCCGTAGGCTGGTCCGCCCGGGCGGCCGCCCGGAACACCTCGAGGGCGACCGAGAGCTCCCGGGCCGCCGCGTCCAGCGCCGGAGCCAGCGTACGGACGTCGCCGAGAACCACCTGCCGGGCGAAGCCGGCCGACGACGACGCCTCGACCCAGGCCCGCGCCGCCACCGGCAGGGGAACCCCGTGCGGGAAGGCGATGGCGATCTCGCGGGCCCCGGCACGCCGCAGGGCCTCGCAGGCGTGGCGCACCGCCAGCGCCACGGGGCGCGGGGCCGGGTCGTCCACGCCGAAGAGGAAGACGCGCCGGGCGCGCAGCCGCCCTCCGGAGGGAAGGAGCAGGGCCTCCCCGTGCTCCGGGGTGACGGTCCCGGCCAGGATGGCCCGCGAGACGGCGCCGGCGAGCCGCCAGTCCACGAGCGACGGGAGGCCGGCCAGCGGACGTTCCGCGCCGACGAAGGCGGCCAGCGAGTCCACCTCGAGCGCGTCGATCGACGCGAGCGAGAGGTCGCAGAGCTCGATGCGGAGCTTCACCGTCCGGGCCCGTCCCCGCGGCGGGCCTCGGGAAGGGCCGCCGCGATCCGGTCGAGCACTCCGTTCACGAAGGCGGCCGAGCTCTCGCTGCCGTACTTCTTGCCCAGCTCGATGGCCTCGTTGATGCAGACCTTCACCGGGACGTCGGACCTCCAGCGCAGCTCGAAGACCGCCAGGCGCAGCACGTTCCGGTCCACCTTGGCCATGCGGTCCATGCGCCAGTTGGTGGAGACCTCCTCGATGGCCTCGTCGATCTCGCGCCGGTGCCTGGCGACGCCGCGCACCAGCTCCTCGGCGCCCTCGCGGACCTCCTTCTCCACCGGCTCGAAGCTGGGCCAGAAGCGGGCCAGCGCCTCGTCGAGGTCGGTGGCGGCCACGTCGATCTGGTAGAGCGCCTGGAGGGCGCGCTCGCGTGCCTTGGTGCGCCGGGTGTGGGCCATGTGCCCCTTGCTACTTCCCGCCGGAGATGGCGCGGAAGAGGTTGGCCTGCTCGATGGCGGCCACGGCGGCCTCGGCCCCCTTGTTGCCGCCCTTCACGCCGGCCCGCTCCAGGGCCTGCTCCATGGTGTCGCAGGTGAGCACGCCGAACCCGACCGCGCAGTCGGCCTCCATGGAGACCTGGGCCACGCCCTTCGAGACCTCGCTGGCCACGTACTCGAAGTGGGGGGTACCGCCGCGGATCACCGCGCCCAGCGCCACCACCGCCTGGAAGCGGCCGCTGCTGGCCACCCGCCGCATCACCGGGGAGATCTCGAAGGTGCCAGGGCAGCGGAAGACCTCGACCGCGTCGTCGGCCACCCCGTGGCGCCGGAGCGCGTCCTTGGCCCCCAGGAGCAGCTGCTCGGTGACGAGCGAGTTGAAGCGCGACACCACGATGGCGAACCGGAGCCCCTCGCCCACCAGGTTTCCCTCGAAGACCTTCATGACCGTCCTCCCTTGGCCGCGCCGCGCGGGGCCTTCCCCTTCTTCTTCCTGGAGCGCTCCGGGGCGAGCGTGAGCAGGTGTCCCATCTTGTCGCGCTTGGTCGTGAGATAGGCGCGGTTCCCCTTGGACGGAGGCGTCTCGATGGGGACCCGCTCCACCACCTCGAGGCCGTAGCCCTCGAGCCCGACGATCTTCTTCGGGTTGTTGGTGAGCAGCCGCATCTTGCCGACCCCCAGGTCGCGCAGGATCTGGGCGCCGATGCCGTAGTCGCGCAGGTCGGGCTTGAAGCCCAGCTTGACGTTGGCCTCGGCGGTGTCGAGCCCCTGGTCCTGGAGGTTGTAGGCCTTGAGCTTGTTCACGAGCCCGATGCCGCGCCCCTCCTGGTCGAGGTAGACCAGCACGCCCTTCCCGGCCCGGGCGATCTGCCGGAGCGCGGCGTGGAGCTGGGGGCCGCAGTCGCAGCGGGCGCTGCCGAAGACGTCGCCCGTCAGGCACTTCGAGTGGACGCGGACCAGCACCGGCTGCCCGGGCTTCCAGGCGCCCATGACCAGGGCCACGTGCTGGTTCTTGTCGACGTCGTTCTCGTAGGCCACCGCGGTGAACTTCCCGTACCCGGTGGGGAGCGGCGCCTGCGAGGCCCGGCGCACCAGCGAATCGCGGGTCATCCGGTAGAAGATCAGGTCGGCGACCGAGGCCACGGGGATGTCGTGCTCCCGGGCCAGCTTCTCCAGCTCGGGCATGCGCGACATGGTCCCGTCGTCGTTCATGATCTCGCAGATGACCGCGGCCGGGTTCATCCCGGCCAGCCGGGCCAGGTCCACCGATCCCTCGGTCTGGCCGGCGCGCACCAGGACGCCGCCCGCCCGGGCCCGCAGCGGGAAGACGTGTCCGGGGCGGACCAGGTCGGTGGGCCTGGCGCCCTGGGCCACGGCGGTGAGGATGGTGTGGGCCCGGTCCTTGGCGCTGATCCCGGTGGAGACGCCGCGGGCCGCCTCGATGGAGACCGTGAAGGCGGTCCCGAAGCTGGAGGCGTTCTGCCCCTCCGGGACCATGAGCGGCAGGTCGAGCGAGCGGGCCTTCTCGTCGGTCATGGCCAGGCAGATGAGGCCGCGACCGAACTTGGCCATGAAGTTCACCGCCGCCGGTGTCACCTTCTCGGCGGCGATGCAGAGGTCGCCCTCGTTCTCGCGGTCCTCGTCGTCCACGAGGATGATCATCTTGCCGCGGCGCAGGGCCTCGAGGGCGGTCTCGATCCGCTCGACCGCGTGTTCCGAGTGGCGGGTCACCTGGCCACCTCGCCGTATCCCCAGTCCTGCAATGAACCCTCCGTGACACCGGCCGTGCCGGCGAACTCGCGAAGCCGGGCCACGTGGCGGGCCACCACGTCGGCCTCCAGATTCACCGCGGTCCCCGGCGCCGCCTCGCCCAGCACGGTGCGTGCGAGCGTCTCCGGGATGAGCGCCACCTCGAACCGGTCGCGCCCGGCGCTGGCCACCGTGAGCGAGACCCCGTCGATGGCGATGGACCCCTTCTCGGCGACGAGCGGCGCGATGGCCGGCGGCATCCACAGGGTGAACCGCGCCCCCTGCCCCTCGGCGGCGCGGGCCAGCACCTTGCCCACCGCGTCCACGTGCCCCTGGACGAGGTGGCCGCCGAGCCGGTCGGAGAGGCGGAGCGCCCGCTCGAGGTTCACCCGGGTCCCCGGCTTCCAGGTTCCCATCGTGGTGCGCGAGAGCGTCTCCGGGACGGCGTCGAAGGACATCCGCCCGCCGCCCCGCTCGACCACGGTGAGGCAGGCCCCGTTCACGGCCACGCTCTCCCCGAGCACGAGCTCGTCCACCGGCAGGCTCCCGGGGCGGATGGTGATGCGCGCGCCTCCGGCCCTCGGCTCGAGCCGCTCCACCACGCCCATGTCGGAGATCAGTCCTGTGAACATCGGGGAGGAATCTTAGTCCACGCGGGGGGTTCGGGCACCTTTCGGCGCCGGGCGTCCGGTGACGAGGAGGTCCCCGCCCACCCTGCGGACCTCCATCTCCCGCAGGGCGAGGGCGTCGGCCATGCGGGCCGGCCCCTTCCCGGGGAGCCAGGAAAGGCCGCCCCCGGCGAGCTTCGGGGCCAGGAAGAGGGCGAGCCGGTCCACGTGCCACCCCTCGAGGAGGCTCCGCGACACCTCCGCCCCCCCCTCGACGAGGAGGGTCGTGACCCCGCGCCTCCCCAGCCGGGTGAGCAGGTCGGCGAGGTCCACCCGGCCGCGCCGCGCCTTGCAGCGCAGGTACTCGACGCCGCGCGGGGGGCTTTTCGGCGGGGTCCCGGCGACGTGCGCCACGATGGTGGGCGAGGTGGAGCGGGGCCGGAGGAGGCGCAGCCCGGGCGGGAGCTCGAGCCGGGAGTCGAGGACCACGCGGATCGGGTCGTGGCCGCGCCCCCCGGGGAGGCGCGTGGTGAGGCGGGGGTCGTCGGCCCGGGCGGTCCCGGCGCCCACCAGGACCGCGTCGGAGGCGTCGCGGAACCGGTGCACCAGGGCGCGCGACTCGGCGCTGGTCACCCACCGTGAATCACCGCCCGCGGTGGCGATGCGCCCGTCGAGGGTGGAGGCCACCTTGAGGGTCACGTGGGGGCGTCCGGTGGTGATGAACCGGGCCCAGGGCTCGATGACGACGTCGCAGGCGGCGCGCAGGACCCCGGTCTCCACGGCCACGCCGGCCCGGCGCAGCCGCCGGATCCCCCGACCGTTCACCCGGGGATTGGGGTCGTTCGACCCGGAGAATACCCGGCGCACGCCGGCCTCCAGGATGGCCAGGCTGCAGGGGGGGGTGCGCCCGAAGTGGTCGCAGGGCTCGAGGGTGGTGTAGAGGTCGGCGCCGCGCGCCCGGGCACCGGCGTCGCGGATGGCCGCCACCTCGGCGTGGGGAGCCCCGGCCCGGGCGTGGTGGCCGCGCCCGACAACCCGGCCGTTCTTCACGAGCACCGCCCCCACCGCGGGGTTGGGGCTGGTGCGCCCGAGCCCGCGCCGGGCCTCGCGCAGCGCGAGCCGCATGAAGCGCTCCTGGGCGGGGGGGAGCTTCACGGCTTCTCCTTCAGCCCCTCGACGGCCGCGGTGAACTCGCCGACGTCGCGGAAGTCCCGGTAGACCGAGGCGAAGCGAACGTAGGCCACCGGGTCCTCGGCGCGGAGCAGCTCCATCACCAGCTCGCCCACGGCGCTGGCCGCGACCTCCTTCTCGCCAGACTCCTGGAGGCGCCGCTCGACCCGGGTGGCCATCTCGTCGATGCGCTCCTGGGAGACCGGCCTCTTCTGGCAGGCCCGGCGCATCCCCTCCAGGACCTTGCGCCGGTCGAAGGACTCGCGACGACCGTCCTTCTTCACCAGCGCCGGCAGGCTCTCCTCGACCCGCTCGTAGGTGGTGAAGCGGCGCGCGCAGCCCAGGCACTCGCGGCGGCGGCGCGTGGCCTGGCCGTCCTGCGCCTCTCGCGAGTCGACGACCCGGTCCTGGAGGTGGCCACAGAAGGGACAGCGCATTCGTCGATGGTCCCCGGGCCGGCCTTCAGACCCGGTCGGGGTAGAGAGGGAACTGCCGGGTGAGCTCGTGGACCTCGCCCCGCACCCGGGAGAGCGACGCCTCGTCGGCCGGCGCGTCGAGGACGCGGCCGATGAGCGACGCAACCTTGCCCATCTCGGCGACCCCCATTCCACGGGTGGTGAGGGCCGGGGTCCCGACGCGGATGCCCGAGGTGACGAAGGGCTTCTCCGGGTCCCAGGGGATCATGTTCTTGTTCACCGTGATGCCGGCCTTGCCGAGCGCCTCCTCGGCGATCTTGCCGTTGAGCTTCTTGGTGCGCAGGTCCACGAGCATCAGGTGGTTGTCGGTGCCGCCGGAGACGAGCCGCAGCCCCGCGGCCACGAGCCCCTCGGCCAAAGCCCGGGCGTTGTCGAGGATCTGTTGCTGGTAGGCCTTGAATCCGGGCTGCAGCGCCTCGTGGAAGGCCACCGCCTTGGCCGCCACCACGTGCTCGAGGGGGCCGCCCTGGGTGCCCGGGAAGATCTGGCTGTTGACCGCCTTGGCGTGGGCCTCGCGGCAGAGGATCATGCCGCCTCGCGGGCCGCGCAGCGTCTTGTGGGTGGTGGTGGTGACGATGTCGGCGTGCGGCACCGGGTTGGGGTGCAGCCCGGCGGCGACGAGCCCGGCGATGTGGGCCATGTCCACCACCATGGCCGCCCCGACCTCGCGGGCGATCTCGGCGAATCGGTCGAAGTGGAAGAGGCGCGGGTAGGCGCTGGCGCCCACCACCAGGATGCGCGGCCTGTGCTCGCGGGCCAGCCGCCGGACCTCGTCCATGTCCACCGTCTCGTCGGACTGGCGCAGGCCGTAGGGGACGATCTTGAAGAGGCGGCCGGAGAAGTTGACCGGGGAGCCGTGGGTGAGGTGGCCGCCGAAGTTGAGGCTCATGGCGAGCAGCGTGTCGCCCGGCTGGGCCAGGGCGAAGTAGGCCGCCATGTTGGCCTGCGACCCGGAGTGCGGCTGGACGTTGGCGTGATCGGCGCCGAAGAGCCTCTTGGCCCGGTCGATGGCGAGCTGCTCGACCTGGTCCACCACCTCGCAGCCGCCGTAGTAGCGCTTCCCCGGGTAGCCCTCGGCGTACTTGTTGGTGAGGGCCGAGCCGGTGGCCTCCAGCACCGCCGGGGAGACGAAGTTCTCGCTGGCGATGAGCTCGAGCCCGTCGGCCTGGCGCCGGGTCTCCTCGCGGACGAGCCGGGCGATGTCGGGGTCGGCCTCGGAGAGGCGCTGGGTGGGCATCATGTGGAACGCTCCTTTGGAAAGGGGGACTGAATACCGCGCCCCGCCTCAGCGGTCGAGAGCCGAGATCTTGTCCACCCGCCGCTGGTGCCGGCCGCCCTCGAAGGGCTGGGAGAGGAAGGCCGCCACCACCGCGCCCCCCAGTCCGAGGCCGATCACCCGCTCCCCGACGCAGAGAACGTTGGCGTCGTTGTGGGCCCGGGCCATGCGCGCCTCGTACTCGGTGGTGCAGTGGGCCGCCCGCACCCCCTTCACCTTGTTGGCCGCGATGGACATGCCGATGCCGGTTCCGCAGACGAGCACGCCGAGCCTGGCCCGACCCTCGGCCACCGCCTGCCCCACCAGCGCGGCGACGTCGGGGTAATCGACGCTCTCGGTCGAGAAAGGGCCCAGGTCCTCGACCTGGAACCCAGCCGCCGTGGCGACCCGGACCGCCTCGGCCCGCAGGGCGAGCCCCGCGTGGTCGGACCCAAAGGCAATGATGTCGGGCATTTCTCGTCCTTTCCGGGGGGATTAGTTAAAATTAATCAATTAATTCAATATTTTAGCGACGATGTAGGTCTTGCGCGTCGCGCCATGGACGGGTAGAGATTTTGGGATGCATCCGTCCATCAGCATAAGGAGGCCTCACATGCGCACCGCAACTCCGTACCTCGCCATCCTCGCCGCCGCCACCATCCTGGGCTGCGGAGCCGGCAGCAGCGGCTCCGCCGTCTCCGTCAGCTCGGCAGTCAAGACAGGCACCGCCAAGCTCTCGTCGGTCGCCACACCGTCCGGCACCGCCAAGCTCGACAACCTCTACCTGGTCGTGAAGGAGATCGAGCTCAAGAAGGGCCCGACGGCCCCGACCGGAGCCACCGGTTCGACCGGCCCCACCGGCTCCACCGGCCCCTCGCACCACGAGGTCGAGGAGCTCGAGGTCGGTCCCTACGTCCTCGCGCTGACCATCAGCGACACCAACCTCGCGCCCGTGCAGCCATTCATCCCGTCCACCGTGGTCCCGCCCGGCTCCTACGAGGGCATCGAGTTCGAGATCCACCGGGTCCGCTCGACCGAGAGGTTGAACATCCAGACCACCAAGGGGGGGACCAAGCTCGAAGGGCTGTCGATCGTCCTCGAGGGCACCTGCACTCCGGCCCCCACCACGCCTCCCACCACCCCCGCCCCGGCCGCCAAGCCCTTCGCCGTCACCTCCACGATGGAGGTCGAGGTGGAGTACGAGAGCCCCTTCGAGGTCGTCAAGGACGCCCAGTCCAACGTGACCCTCTCGTTCGACGCCTCCACCTGGCTGGCCGGCCCGAACGGCACCACCCTCGACCCCTGCGCCAACGACCCCGAGATCAACGCGAAGATCATCGCCAACGTGAAGCGCTCGCTGAAGGCCTTCGGCGATGACGACTGCGACGGGGAGGAAGACCACGACTAGGCCGGGCATCCCGGAACCTCGCGGCGAGACGGCCGGCGCCAGGATGCGCCGGCCGTTTCCTTTTGCGGGCTAGACCTTCCGGAAGGCCACGACCGCGTTGGTTCCACCGAAGCCGAAGCTGTTGGAGATCACCGCCTCGAGCTTGACCTCGCGCGCCACGTTGGGCACGACGTCGAGCCGGCACTCCGGATCCTGCTCCTCGACGTTCCGCGTCGGGGGCACGACGCCCCGGTGCAGGGAAAGGACCGAGAAGACCGCCTCGGCCCCTCCGGCGGCGCCCAGCATGTGGCCGGTCATCGACTTGGTGGAGGACACGACCAGCCCACGGTCGGCCCAGTCACCGAACACCCTGCGGATGGCCTGGCACTCGGCGATGTCGCCCTGGGGGGTGGACGTGCCGTGGGTGTTCACGTAGCCGTACTGGTCGGGGCGGAGCCCCGAGTCGGCGATGGCCATGCGCATGGCCCGCTGGCCCCCCTCCCCCTCCGGCGCCGGGGAGGTGACGTGGTTTGCGTCGCAGCTCGCGCCGTACCCGCACAGCTCGGCGTAGATGCGCGCCCCGCGCTTGCGGGCGTGCTCGTACTCCTCGAGGACCAGGATCCCGGCGCCCTCGGCGGCGACGAAGCCGTCCCGCCCCTTGTCGAACGGGCGGCTGGCATTCTCGGGCGCGTCGTTCCGTTCCGACATGGCGCGCGCCGCGCAAAAGCCGGCCAGCCCCAGCGGCGTGATGGTGGCCTCGGTGCCCCCGGCGATCATGACGTCGGCCATGCCGCGCTCGACGTACATCATGGCGTCGCCGATGGAGTGGTTGCCGGTGGCGCAGGCCGAGACCGGCGAGAAGTTCGGCCCCTTCAGCGCGTAGCGAAGCGCGATCTGCCCGGGGGCCAGGTTGATGATGATGGCCGGGATGAAGAACGGGCTCACCTTGCGCACGCCGCGTTCCATGAGGGTCTTGTGGGTGTCCTCGATGGTGGCGAGTCCGCCCATGCCCGAGCCGACGATGACGCCGATCCGCTCCAGGTCCTCCTTCCCGAGGTCGATGCCGGAGTCCTTCACCGCCATGTCGGCCGCGGCCAGCGCGAACTGGATGAAGCGGTCGTTGCGCCGGACCTCCTTGCGGTCCATGAACTTGTCCGGCTCGAAGCCCTTCACCTCGCCGGCGATCTTGGTGGGGTAGGTGCTGGCGTCGTAGTGGGTGATCGGGCCGACCCCGCTCTTCCCCGCGACGAGCGCCTGCCAGCTCTCCTCCACGCCGACGCCGACCGGGCACACGAGTCCCAGTCCGGTGACCACGACACGACGCCTGGACATCCGACCGACCTCCTCTCGCCGCACGCGCGCGCCGGCACGGATCCCTCCCGCGACCTCGATGGTCCCGGTGGGGATCCCCGCCGTCCCGCCCGCGCCTACTTCTTGTGGGTGTTGATGAAGTTGATGGCGTCCTGGACGGTCTTGATGTTCTCGGCCTCCTCGTCGGGGATCTCGACCTCGAACTCCTCCTCCATGGCCATCACCAGCTCGACGATGTCGAGCGAGTCGGCGCCCAGGTCCTCGATGAAGCTGGAGGTGGTCTTGATCTCGTCCTCGGCGACCCCGAGCTGCTCGGCGATGATTCCCCTGACCTTCTGCTCCACGTTGCCCGTCGTCATCGATGCTTCCTCCTGTGTGGTTGACCGTCTCGCGGGGGATCCCCGCACTACATGTGCATGCCGCCGTTCACCCGGAGGACCTCTCCGGTCACGTACGATGCCTGATCGCTGCAGAGCCACGCCACCGCCGCGGCCACGTCCTCGACGCTTCCGAGGCGCCCCAGCGGGATCATCTCCGCCATCTTCTGCTTGGCGTCCGCCGGCAAGGACGCCGTCATGTCGGTGTCGATGTAGCCGGGAGCGACCGCGTTCACCCGCACGTTTCGCGAGGCGAGCTCCCGGGCCACCGACTTGGTGAGCCCGATGAGGCCCGCCTTGGTGGCCGCGTAGGCGGCCTGGCCGGCGTTTCCCATCTCACCGACCACCGAGGTGAGGTTCACGATGGAACCCCCGCGGGCCTTCATCATGGGGCGGGTGGCCGCCCGGATGAGGTGGAAGGCCCCGGAGAGGTTGACGTCGAGCTGCCGCTGCCAGTCGTCGTCCTTGATGCGCATGACCAGCTGGTCGAGGGCGATCCCGGCGTTGTTCACCAGGATGTGCAGCCCGCCCATGGTGGACACCACCTCGTCCACCGCCTTCCCTACGGCGACCGGGTCGGCCACGTCGAACTGGAAGAGGCGTGCCTCGGGGGAGCCCGCCTCGCGCACGAGGCGCAGCGCCTCCTCGGCGGCGGCCTGGTTCCCGGCGTAGTTGAGCGCCAGCCTGGCTCCTCCGCGGGCCAGCTGTACGGCGATGGCCCGTCCGATGCCGCGCGAGGCGCCGGTGACGAGGGCGGTCTTCCCCTGGAAGGAGTTCACTGGGCTGCTCCGATGGCGGCGAGGGTCTTCTCGAGCGAGGCGGGGTCGGAGACGGAGTGTACCTCGACACCCTTCTCGATCCGCCGGACCAACCCCCCCAGGACCGTCCCGGGACCGACCTCGACGACCCGCGTCACGCCCTGCCGGGCCAGCTCCTGGACGATCTCGATCCAGCGGACCGGCGCGGTCACCTGCTCCACCAGCAACGGGACGATGCGCCCGGCCTCCCGGTTGGGAAGGGCCTCGACGTTGGTGACCACCGGCGCCGAGGGCTCCGCCCAGGCGAGGGCCCGGAGCACCAGTTCGAGCCGGGGCTTCACGGGCGCCATGAGGGCGCAGTGGAAGGGGGCGCTCACCGGGAGGGGCAGGACGCGCTTGGCCCCGGCTTCCTTGAGCTTCAGCCCGGCCTCGGCCACCGCGGCGACGTCGCCGGCGATGACCGTCTGGCTGGGCTCGTTGTAGTTGGCGGGGGAGACCACCTTGCCGGTGGAGCCCTGGACGGCCTCGCAGATGGCCCGGACCCGGTCGGGATCGAGCCCCAGGACGGCCGACATGGCGCCCTGCCCGGCCGGGACGGCCTCCTGCATGAAGGTCCCGCGCGCCCGCACCGCCCGGGCGGCGTCGGCAGCCGAGACGGCGCCGACGGCCACCAGCGCCGAGTACTCGCCGAGCGAGTGGCCGGCCACGAGGTCGGGCCGGATGCCCCGCGCGGCCAGGACGGCGGCCGCGGCGGCCGAGACGGTGAGGATGCAGGGCTGGGTGTTGGCGGTGAGCCTGAGCTTCTCGTCCGGCCCCTCGAAGCAGAGGGTGGACAGCTTCTCGCCGAGCGCCGCGTCCACGGCGTCGAAGACGGCGCGCGCCTCGGGGAAGGCGTCGTGGAGCGCCTTGCCCATGCCCGTAGCCTGGGAGCCCTGTCCGGGAAAGATGAAGGCCAGCTTCGACACGGAGTCCTCCTACCAGCGAACGAGCGCGCTGCCCCAGGCCATGCCGCCGCCGATGGCCATCATGAGGATGAGATCGCCCGGCTTGAGCCAGCCGGCGCGGTTGGCCTC
This sequence comes from uncultured Anaeromyxobacter sp., assembly GCA_903874275.1. GTDB lineage: Bacteria > Myxococcota > Myxococcia > Myxococcales > Anaeromyxobacteraceae > CAIOAK01. Next base: position 15,444 of record CAIQRS010000154.1, on the reverse strand, counting down.
GTCGAGGGTCATGGGAACGCTCGCCGACGAGGTGTTGCCATACTTCTCCAAGTTCATCCAGCACTTCTCGGCCGGGATCCCCAGCCGATCCAGCGTCGAGTCGAGGATGCGCTTGTTGGCCTGGTGGGCGATGACCCAGGTGACGTCCTTGGGCTGGAGCCCGTTCGCCCCGAGTGCCTCGCGGGAGACCTCCTCGAGCGCCCGGACGGCGACCTTGTAGACCTCACGGCCGTTCATCTTCACGGTGTTGAGCTTCTCGTCGAGCACCTTCTGGCTCATGCGCATCCGCGTCCCGCCGCCCGGCGTGTACAGGATGGGCCAGAGGGAGCCGTCGGTGTGCAGGTGGGTGGAGAGCATGCCCCGGTTCGGATCCTGGGTGGGGACGAGGACCATGGCACCGGCGCCGTCGCCGAAGAGGATGCAGGTGTTCCGGTCACTCCAGTCGGTGATGCTGGTCAGGATCTCGGCCCCGACCACCAGCGCCACGCGGGCCACGCCCGAGGCCACGTAGCGGTCGGCGATGGAGAGGGCGTAGAGGGAGCCTGCGCAGGCCGCCGACACGTCGAAGGCGAAGGCCTTCTTGTTGTGGAGCTGGGCCTGCAGCACCGCCGCCGACGACGGGAACGGGAAGTCGGGGGTGATGGTGCCGACCACGATGAGGTCCACGTCCTCCGGACGGACCCCGGCCATCTTGAGCGCCTTGAGGGAGGCCTTGAGGGCCAGGTCGCTCGTGGCCTCGGTCTCGGACGCGACGTGCCGCTCCCGGATGCCGGTGCGCTCGACGATCCAGTCGTCGCTGGTCTGGACGAGGGTCTCCAGATCCTTGTTGGTGACGATCTTCTCCGGCGCGTAGCTTCCCGTCCCGACGATGAGCGACCTCATTTGCTCCTCCTGGTGGATCCCGCCTCGTCCTGATCCTCTTCGAGGAGCCCGGCCGCGAGCGCGGCCGCCTCCCCCATCTCACCGGTGCAGCTGGCCCGGGCGCCGTCGGCGGCGCGGGCCACGGCGTTGGCCACGGCCCGCCGGTCGGACGCACCGTGGGCGATGACCGCGACGCCGTTGACGCCGAGCAGGGGGGCCCCGCCGATCTCCCGCCAGTCCACGCGGCGGCGGATCTCGTCGATGGCGGTCTTCACGAGCGCCCCGCCCAGCCGGGCCGGGAGGGTGCGGTGGAGCGCCTCCTTCATCATCACGGCCAGCGCCTGGGCCGTGCCCTCCATGGTCTTCAGGGCCACGTTGCCGGTGAAGCCGTCGGTGACCACCACGTCCACCTCGCCGGCCAGGAGATCTCGCCCCTCGCAGTAGCCCTGGAATCGCAGCCCGGAGCGGGAGAGCGCGGCGGCGGCGGCCCGGGTGAGCGCGGTGCCCTTGCTCGGCTCCTCGCCGTTGGCGAGCACCGCGACCCGCGGGCGCGACACGCCCAGCACGCGCCTGGAGTAGACCTCCCCCATGAGCGCGAACTGCACCAGGTGCAGCGGCTTGCAGTCCACGTTGGCGCCGGCGTCGAGCATCACCGGCCGCCCCCTGGCCGCCGGGAGCACCGAGAGGATGGCCGGGCGCTGCACCCCGCCGGCGCAGCCCAGGACCATCATGGCCCCCGCCATCACCGCGCCGCTGTTCCCGGCGCTGACGGCGGCCGAGGCCTCGCCGTCGCGCACCAGCTCGAGGGCCACGCGGATGGAGTTCTGCTTCTTGCGGCGCATGACCTGGCCGGGGTGGTCGTCCATGCCGACCACCTCGGGGGCGTGGCGCACCTGCACGGGGAGGTTCCAGCTGGCGCGCAGCCGTTCCAGCTCGGCGCGCACCCGCTCCTCAGGCCCCACCAGGATGACCGGCTGCCCCTTGCGCGCTGCGTCAATCGCGCCCTGCACGATCGCTGCAGGGGCATGGTCGCCCCCCATGGCATCCAACGCGACCGGCGCGATGCCCGGGGCCATCGGGCCCTATGCGCCCTCGGAAACCTGACGCTCCTTGTAGAACCCGCACGCCGCGCAGACCCGGTGCGACATCACCGGCTCCTTGCACTTCGGGCAGAGGGTCACGTTGGCAGGCGTGATCTTGAAGTTGGCGGCGCGCCGACGGTTGCGCCGCATGCTGCTCGTTCGCTTCTTGGGAACTCCCACGGTGTTCGCTCCTTGTGAATGTGTCTCGGTACTACGACTGCCGGAACTTCTCCAGCCCCGCCCACCTGGGGTCGGGCACGTGGCGGTCGCAGCCGCACGCCTTCTCGTTCTGGTTCTGGCCGCAGACGGGGCAGAGCCCCTTGCAGCCTTCCTGGCACACCGGGTAGGCCGGCAGCGCCAGCAGCACCTGCTCCTCGACCAGGGGATCGAGGTCGATCACCTTGCCCTTGTAGGTTTCCTCGTCCACCTGGTGGGGCGTGAAGCTGCCCTCGGAGTGCTCCTCGCCGTCCTCCCGGGACCCGCCTTCCGACTGCGCGGCCTCCTCGACCGGGACGAGGGAGAGCTGGAAGTCCACCGGGACGGTGGTCCGGGCCGGGAGGAGGCACCGACCGCAGGGAGAGGTGAGCTCGATGCTCGTCACCGCCTGGAGCCGGACCCGCTTCCCCAGCCGCTCCAGGCGAGCCTCGACCCTGGCCGGACGCACGGCCAGGTAGCCGGCACGGTCGCCGCGGAGGGCTTCGTCGAGGCGGGCGGTGGGGATCTCCCAGGCACGCTCGAGGCCAGAATCCTTGATTTCATCAATATTGACGCGCATTTGCGCAGCTTCGGGCTCGTGAAAAGCGGTCCATTATAGGGACCGACCCCTGCAAGTCAAGGCAGGCCGGGACACCCGGCACTCCGTCCAAGCCCGGAGGGTATAACCGGCGCCGCTACGGCTTCACGAGACCGCGAGCCACCGCGAGGAGCGCCGCCTCCGCCTTCGTGGAGACGTCCATCTTCTCGTAGATGCGCTTCACGTAGGTCTGGACGGTCCCCTCGGCGATCCCGAGGGCGTTGGCCACGTCGGCGTAGGTGTGGCCGTGGACCAGGAGCTCGAGCACCTCTCGCTCCCGCTTGGAGAGCGGCGGTCCGTGGTTGCGCTGGTCGGGCGCGTCGCCGCGAAGCTCCGCCAGCAGCACCTTGGCGGCGCGGGGGCTGATGGGGGCCGAGTCGCCGCGGAGCACGTCCTCGACGGCCCGGGCCAGCTCGCCGGCGTGGAACGGCTTCAGGATGTATCCGGCCGCCCCCGCACGCAGTGCTCCCAGGACGCGGGCCGGGATGTCCACCGCGGTGAGCGCGATGCACATGGTCTTCGGGACCTCCTGGCGGATGGCGGCGATGACGTCCTCGCCGCTCATCTTGGGGAGGCCGAGGTCCACGAGCGCGACGTCGGGGACCTCGCGCTTCGCCAGCGCGATGCCGTCCTCGCCGGTGGCTGCGGTCCCGCACATCTCGAAGCCGTGCGCAGTCAGCACCTGCGCGATGAGGCGGGAGACCGCCTCGTCGTCCTCGATGGCTATGGCTCTCGTCGGCATCCTTGGTTCCCCTGCCCCCTGGGGCGCCCTTCACCCCACGTCAGATCATTCGACGTACCACGGACGACGTACCACGGACAGGGTACCCCGGCAATCGGCGCCGCGCCACACCGTGATTCGCTCGCGAGCATTCAGCTCCCCTCGGTCGGGGCCTGCGCCGCGCTCCCCCGCGCGCGGATGCGGGGAACCAGGATGAGCGCCAGACCGTAGAAGGCGAAGGCCAGGATGAGGGTGACGGGACGCCCCCGGGGAAGGTCCTCGAGCAGCATCTTCAGGCCGATGAACCCGAGCAGCGGATAGGCGAGCCAGCCGGCCTCGGCGTGTCCGGGGGTGCGCCCCAGGAAGGCGGTGGCCAGCACCGCGGCCACCAGGACGACCGTGCGAAGCGTGGCGAGCGCGCCGGCGCTCGTGCCCGGTCCGACCCCGGCGACGACCGGCGCCAGCCAGGCGACCAGGGTTCCGCAGGTCCCGACCACCAGCACCACGTGGAGGATGACCGGCGGGATGCGCTCGAGGAGGTTGCTCCGGGGCGCCCGGCCGGCCAGCCAGGCGGTCGCCGCCACGGCGAGGAGGACCGCGGTGGTCGCGAAGGAGGGGCGCCACCCGACCTCGCCGCCGACGAAGAGGGTCCAGATGGACCGGGCGACGAGCCCGCTCCCGGCCGAGGCGGCGACGGCGTAGACGGCCGCGTGGGTGGAGAGCGTGCGGCTCTTCCGCGAGAGCGCCAGCCAGGCGAAGAGGACCGCGAGCGCGCCCCAGACCACCGACCGCGCCGGTTCGCCGAGGAGCAGGCCGGTCCCGGAGAGCAGGAAGACGAGGGCGATGGAGGTGTAGAAGTAGAAATTCTCCCGGATCTTCTGGCGCCTCTCCACGAAGGCGAAGGCCACCGCGTAGGAGGCCACGCCGAAGACGATCGAGGTGAGCCCGAACCCGGCCTGGCCGAGTCCCGAGCGGACGGCCACCCAGACCGCCCCTCCGATGCCGACCACGATCACCGCGGCGGCCTGGAGCATCTCGAAGGGCACCACCTTGCGCCCCATGTAGAGGGTGCGGGTCGCGAAGGAGCCCAGGAAGAGGGCCACCAGCACCGCCTGCACGAGCAGCGCCGAGCCCGGCCCCTCGTTGGTCATCCGGTCGCCGGCCTTCACCGCGACGATGAGGACCATCACGTCGGCGACGAGCGCCACCGGCCAGCGGATGCCCGTCCAGTCCCGGATGTAGCCGATCCAGGCCACGGCGGTCCCCAGCGCCACCAGGTAGAGGGCCCCGGGGACGAGCACCTTCGAGGTGGCCATGAGCCAGAGCGCGGTGGCCGTCCCCCCGAGGGACACCACCCAGGCGAGCGACTGCAACCCCCGCCGGGTGGCCAGCAGGAGGGCGGCCCCGGTCAGGGCGGTGAGCACGAGCGCGCTGCCGCCCGGCGAGAAGAGCTTGAACTTGTTCGTCCCCTCGATGAGCAGCGGGAAGCCGATGATCACCACCGAGGCGGCGTGGAACGCGGCCGACATGGTCTGCCCGGCCTTGCCGGCCCGGTCGGCCATGATCATCCAGGCGCCGGCGTACACGAAGCCGAGCCCCACGCCCAGCCAGGATGGGATGCTCCCCGCGTCGGTCACCGCGCGCAGCACGAAGGCGCCGGCCAGGACGAGCAGCGTGCGGCCGCCCAGGGAGACGACCCGCGTCGCCTGGCCGGTGTCGAACGCGCCGGCGCTGTCCCGGGAAGGGGTGGCGGACCGGTCCAGGGCGGCCTGCGCGGCCGAGCGCCGGCCCGGCGTCCCGGCCCGCTCCAGCGACGCCACGCGCCCCTCCAGCCGCGCCACCACGTCGGCGAGATCGGCGATCCGCGCCTCCAGGAGCGATGTGTCCTCCATTTTCACGGCACGTGGCTGGCGGCGGACGCCTCGGCGGGCGCGGCCGGCGGGTTCCCGTGCCCGCCGCTCCCCTCCGGCTCCTCGATGCCCAGCACCCGGTCGAAGACCCAGAGGATGACGAAGGGCGCCACGAAGAGGGCGATGGCCATGAGCACCCCTTCCCGCCCGAACATCTCCGGCTCGTACGGGGAGCGCAGCCCGCGCAGCGACTTGGAGAGGAGCTGCCCACCGATGACGATGTTCCAGCGCATCGAGAAGACCTGGATGAGCGTGAGGAACGCGGCCACGGTGGCCAGCGTGTTGCGCACCTTCTCGTGCAGGTAGCGGTTCATCAGGACCACCACCGCCAGCAGGATGAGCGGGATGAGCCCGCCGATGATCATCTGCATGGTGACGTAGGAGAAGGAGAGCCGGGTGGTGAGCAGCTCGGAGATGATGAGCCAGGACTCCGACTTCTCGTAGGCCATCACGATGAGCTCGAGCTCCTCGAGGGTGATGGTGAGGATGAGGAAGAACCAGAGCCAGCTGGCCAGGGCGGAGACGCAGGTGGACACCACCGGCCGCCGGTCGAGCTTGGCGTACACCTGGTAGAGGAGGATGAGCAGCGCGATGCCGGAGACCGCCGCCGAGAGCAGGAAGATGACCGGCATGAGCGGCGTGGACCACCAGGGGTTGGCCTTGATGGCGCCGAAGATGAACCCCACGTAGCCGTGCAGCATGCAGGCGGCGGGCAGGCCGATGCCGGCCAGGATCTTGATGGCCTTGTGGTCGATCTCGATGGCCTCGGGCGAGGTGTCGTAGGTGCCCAGCGCCAGCGCGGCGTAGAAGGCGCGCTTCATCCCGCGGCTGCGCCGGGCCCGGTCGATGATCTCCTGCCTCCACACGAACCAGAGCTCGAGGACCAGCACGAGCATGTAGAACGAGTAGAGGATGCCGAAGCCGGCCATCGCCGAGGTGAAGTTGGGCGTGATGATGACGAACGGTCCGCGCTGCGGCTGCCCCAGGTGGAGCTGGAGCGGCAGCGAGGCCACCAGCAGGAAGGCGAAGGAGGTGGCCATGGCGAGGCGCGCCACCGGCTTGAACTCCTGGCGGTCGAAGAGGTGGTAGAGCGAGGTCACGATGAAGGAGCCGGCCACGAACCCGGTGATGTACGGGTACATGACGATCATCAGGCTCCAGGTGACGTGGATGTCGTTGGGGAAGGAGAAGCCGGTGATCTCGGGCATCACCTGACCTCCTTGTCGAGGTGGGTGTAGTAGCACTGGGGCTCGGTGAGCAGGTGCCCCTGGAGGATCTGCACGCGGTCGTGCTCGACGACGGCCCGCACCGGGTCGCCGTCCTTCTTCAAGTCGCCGAACTGGCGCGCCTGGGTCGGGCAGACCGTCACGCAGGCCGGCTTCAGCCCCTTGGTGATGCGGTGGTAGCACCAGGTGCACTTCGAGGCGGTGTGGGTGGCCGGGTGGATGAAGCGGCTCCCGTAGGGGCAGGCCTGGACGCAGTAGCCGCAGCCGATGCAGCTGTCGGCGTCCACCAGGACCGCGCCGTCCTTGGTGCGGTAGGAGGCGCCCACCGGGCAGACCTGCGTGCAGGGGGTGGCCCGGCAGTGGTTGCAGATCTTGGGGACGAAGAAGGACTTGTTGGCGACGAAGCCCACCTGGACCGGCGGGAACCCGTCCATGCCGCCGTTGGGCGAGTCCACGTGGCTGTCGTCGGTGCCCACGGCGTAGCGCTCGATCCAGGTGCGGAAGAAGCCGTCGGGCACGGCGTTCTCGGCCTTGCAGGCCCGGGCGCAGGAGCCGCAGCCGATGCACTTGGTGGTGTCCACCAGGTAGGCCCAGAGGTGCTCGTTCCAGTCGTACTCCCCACCGCCTGGGATCGGCGCGCTGGTGGGGCCGGAGGAGGAGGAGGCCAGCGCCGAGGCGCCGATCACGGTCACCACCGCGCCGCCGGCCAGCTTCAGCGTGCCGGAGAGGAACTCGCGGCGGCTCCCGTTGCACCCGTCGTGACAGTCGCTCATGGTGTCCTCCTTCACGGCTTCGGCGAGTGGGGGTCGTGGCACTGCAGGCAGACCTTGCCCTCGACCGGCCCGTTGACGTGCTGGTCGAGGTCCACCTGCGGGAACCTGGCGGGGCGGGCGGCCATCTTGCGGTGGCAGCGCGCACACAGGGTGAACGAGCGGTCGATGGGCGGCTTGACCACCGAGCCGTCGGCCAGGACGTGGGCGCCGAGCGGGGCGTGGCAGATCTCGCAGCTCACGTTCCGGTGCCCCCCGGCGGTCCGCTTGGCGGCCAGCTCGGAGTGGCACTCGGCGCAGGCGGCCGCGCCTGCGTGGAGCACCGGGCGGGCGTTCATCTGCTCGGCGACGTTGGCCGCGCGGTAGCGGCCGTACAGGCCGTAGGTCTTGGGGATGAGCAGGCCCCGCCCCAGGATCACCACGACCAGGATGACGGCCACGAGGATGACGATTCGGAAGACGTGCTTGCCGTGCTCCATTCAGTGGGCCTCCGGCCCGGTGCCGCCGGGCGGGTCGATGCGTTCGGGAGCGAACAGAAAGGAGAGCCAGTCGCGGTGGGTGCGCTTCCGCTCCGGGTCGAGCGGGAGCGACTCGCGGGAGAGGAGGACGGAGAGGAGCGAGCGCCGGTCGCCGGGCGGCCCGGATGGGGCGTCCGGGAGCGACTCGACCTCGAAGAGCACGCGGAGGAGCGAGGGGCGGGAAGACCCCGGAGCGGGTGGCGGCGCCGGCGGCAATTCCTCCCTGGTGAGGCCTGACTGCACCATCTTCTTGAGCCCCTCGAGACGTCCAGCCAACGATGCACCTCCGGTTCCGGCGAAGGGAAACACACCCGACCGGGTGCAAGCATTTCGCTGCGCGTCAAATCGTACCTGGAGGTGATCCAGATCAATCTGCGGAGTGTCCGGGGCGACTGCTAAGGTCTCCAGGACCCCCATGCTGCTGCCCGCCGCGCTCGCCCTCGCCCTCTCGGCCGCCCCGTCCTGCGTCGAGATCCTCTCCCTCTCCGACCTGCACGGACGGGTGGACGCGCTCCCCCGGATCGCGGCCGCCATCGCACCGGTGCGGGCCCGCGGCCCCTCGCTCCTGCTCGACGCCGGCGACTCGGCGCAGGGGACCATCGAGGCCAGCCTCTCGGCGGGGGACGTGGTCACCGCCGGGCTCGCTGCACTGGGAGTGGATGGGGCGGCACTGGGGAACCACGACCTGGACTTCGGCCAGGAGGCGGCCCGCCGGCGCATCGCCTCCGCCCCCTACCCCACCCTGGCCGCCAACCTGCGCGACGCCCGCACCGGACGAATGCCGGACTGGAAGAACCTCGAGCCGGGGCGGATCTTCCGGCTCCCTGGGGGGCCGGTGGTGGGGGTGTTCGGCCTGGCCACGCCCTCCACGCCGCGGCAGACCATGCCGGCCAACGCGGCGGGGCTGCGCTTCGGCAAGCTGACCCCGGAGGCGGAGCGCCAGGCCCGCGACCTGCGCGCCCGGGGCGCCGGGCTGGTGGTGGGCGTGGTCCACGCCGGGGGGTCCTGCCGCGAGCGCGCCTCCCCCGACGACCTCTCGTCGTGCGACCCGCGGGGCGAGCTGTTCTCGCTGGCGCGGGCGCTGCCGGCTGGCCTGGTGGACGTGCTGGTGGGCGGCCACACCCACGGGTACGTTTCACACATCGTGAACGGCGTGGCCTTGCTGCAGGCAGGTTCCAAGGGGGAGTCGGTGGGCTGGCTCACCCTGTGCGCCGGGCAGCCGGCCCGCTTCCACCTGCCCATCCGCCCGGGCGACGGAAAGGGCGGCGGCGCCGTCGCCGAGGACGCGAAGGTGCGCGCCGCGGTGGCGCCCGCGCTGGCCGCTGCCGACGCGGAGCGGATGCGCCCCGTGGGGGTGCGGCTCGACCGGCCGCTCGGACGGGGGCGCGACCGGGTCTCCCCGCTGGGCGCCACGGCCGCCCAGGCGGCCCGTTCGGCCATGGGGGCCGAGATCGGGCTCGTCAACGCCGGCGCGCTCCGGGCCACCTTGCCCGCCGGGGAGCTGCGCTACGGCCAGGTGTACGAGGCCATGCCCTTCGACGACGGCCTGGCCGTGGTGCGGATGCGCGGGGCCGACCTGCTCGCCGCGCTCTCCGCGCTCACCTCCTTCCGCAACGAGGCGCCGCAGGTCGCCGGCGTGGTCTTCGACGGCGCCGCGACGCGCACCTGCTCCGGCATCCCCATCGACCCGTCCCGGACCTACACCGTCGCGATGAACGAGTTCCTCGCCGAGGGTGGCGACGGGCTGCGGGGCGTGCTCACCCGGCTCCCGCCCGGGGCGAAGACCATCCGTGGCGACCTCCGGCTGCGCGACGCCACCGTCGCCTGGCTGCGCACCGCTCCGCCGGCCCTGCGCGGGCTCCCCTGCCCCTGACCGGCAAGCCGGGATGCTCCTTGCCTTTCCGCCCTCCCTGCAATAGATACGCGGGCGCCTGCGCGATTAGCTCAGCTGGATAGAGCATCAGCCTCCGGAGCTGAGGGCCACAGGTTCGAATCCTGTATCGCGCGCCATTCTGTGACACGAATCGAAGCCTCCAAGTCCTCACGACTTGGGGGCTTTTTCGTTTGGGTGCCCGTCGACACAGGCTTTTCGCCTGTGTCGTGTGACACGCCGTGTGACCTCCCCGATGGGGTCAAGCCAGCGTTCTCTCGGGGTCCGATGCGGATGCACTCGACGGCCTGGCACATGACCGGCCAGAGCGCGTCCATCCGGGAGTAGAGGTCGCTCGCCTCCTTCGGGGATGGGTGCGTGATCCGGTTGAGGTCCCGCTCCACCGCGCCGCCACCCAGGGCCAGCGACCGGAACGTGCTCCTCGTCTCGTAGTGGGTCCGGGTCACGGCCTGGCCGGCGCCGTCGAGGGCCACGAGGCCGAGGGTCCGCACGTCGTCCTGGAAGAGCTTGTTGGAGTGCGAGGCGCCGCGGCGGGCACCCCGCTCGCTCGGCACGATGAGGTCGTCGGGCTTCGGCTCCCGCCCGACGTACTCCTTCCAGCCTTCGGCCTTCCACGCGACCAGGAGCTCCCGCAGGACCGGATGGACGGGGACCACCTTCTCCACGTCCGTCTTCGTGCCCTTCTCCAGCTTCACCCGGGAGTTCCACGCCGTCTTCGCCTCCAGGCGGGCCAGCGGCTTCGCGTCGAGGTCGAGGTCGCTCCACCGCCGCGCCGACGCCTCGCCGGTACGGAGTCCGGTCAGGAACTCGATGCCGTAGAGCACGCGGCGCTCCCGGGGCACGAGCTCGTCGTGCAGGAGCGCCCAGACCTCCCAGGCCCGGAACGAGGCGTGGCGCCGCTTCCCGGCGTTCACGTCGCGCTTCTTCGGGAGATCGCTCTTGTCCCAGACCGCGGGGTTGATCGGGATGAGGTCGATCTTCGTCGCGGCATTGAGGAGCCGCTTCACCGTGCCGGCGATGTGGTGGATGTAGCGGCTCGAGAGCGGCTTGTCGGAGTCCACGCCCTGCCGGCCCTTGAGCGTGTGAACCCACGCGAGCAGTTGCGCCTTCGTCAGTTGCCGGAGCGGCACGGCGCCCAGGTCGGGGAGGACGTGGTAGCGAAGTTGCGACTCCTCGTCGGCCACGCTGACGATGCCGCGGGCGCGCCGGTCCTTCACCCACCGCTCGGACCACTCGCGGAGCGTGAGCTCCTCGGATGCCGCGGGGGGCGCCTCCTCGGGACCGACGGCGCCCATCTCGCGGAGGAGGTCGGCCAGGAACTTCTCGGCCTGCGCCTCCTGGCCGACCTGGCAGCCGGTCGCCTTGCGGATCCGGTCGTTGCCGACCGTGACCACCGCCTCGAGGAAGCCCCCTCGTTGCCGAATGTAGCCCGTCGCTCCTGCGCCCATACCTACCTCCCGCGCTTCTTCATCCAGGCCGCGAGGATCTCCCGGACCACCTCGCTGGCGTCCGGCCGGCCGCTCCCCCTGGCCGTGGCACGCTTGAACGCCTCGGCGCGGAGCTCCGCCTCCTGCTCCGGGGTGATCGTGAAGAGCGCCTTGGTCATCCCGCCCTTTGTTCGTGCCCACGCTCTCGCCATCTCGCTCTCCGCCTTGACCTTCGCCTTGGGCATCGCTGGCCCCTCCTGTGGGCCTACGATGCACTAGCACTCCAGTCCGACGCCTACGCCTATCGGATCCAGCCCTTCCGCTTCGCCAGCGCGCGGACGTCCGCCGCCATCTGGGTCTTGGCGCACTCGGCCAGCGGGACCTCGGGGTCGCGCTCCCAGTTGAACGGGCAGATCTTCTTGGACGGCGAGTGCTCCGTAACCAGCAAGGCGAGCGTGGGCCGCCGGATGAAGAGGCGCCGGCACTCGACCTCAAGGACCCGCCACTCGGCCTCGTCGAGCTCGCCCGCCTCGAAGCGCGGCCGCAGAACCACGGCGACGCTCTCCACCGCCCGTCGGTAGGTCGAAGCGTTGAAGGTGAGCATCCCCTCGTGCTTCGCCATGTTGAGCAGGTTCCTCGCCTCGGCCACGTCCATCGTCTTCGCCATGGTGTCCTCCTGGGGTTCGTCCCCATTAGTACACCAGTACACTATTACTCTACATGACGCAAGCCACGGGGCTCCTACCTGTGTCCCGTGCCCCTCCCGGGGCCGGTCCGTTGCGCCGTGTCCGTGTGGTCGGTAGGCTTGAACCGGGTACGGGACCTCCGACCCACAGGGTTAGCGTGGACGGGTTCTCCGTCAGCACCTGGAGCGCGGTTGCTCCCCCGCAAGGGAGCATGGACCGCCGGGCACAAGTGGAGGTCCCGGACCCACTTTCCCCCCGCTCGTGGCCTCCCGTTGCGCCGTGTCCCTCCCGCTCGTATCCTGAGGGTGCCCGGCTTACGCGGTATGGCAGCAGGGGAACCGACCCTTGGTCAGCCGCATACGAAGCCGGGTTGCCCGGGTGACCGGTTCCGGTGGCTCCTCCCGCGAGAGGCTCCATCAACCCACTTGCTCCCGGGCACTTTTTTGTCCGGGTTGCGCCGCGTCTGTCGCCTCGGTAGGCTGTTCGTGGGCTCGGTGTTTCCGGCGCGTGCAGGATCGGCTACCCGTCGAGAGACGGACCCACCTGCTGCCGGCGCCGGGCCTGTTCTTTTGGTGGGTTGCCTCCACGTCCGTCCCGGGACTACGCTGGTGATGGACCCGGTGTTTCCGGCAAGTGCAGGATCGGCGACCCGCTGCGAGGCGGGGCCACCTGCGGCCGGCGCCGGGTCTGTTTCATTTCTGCCCAGCGCGCAGCACTTCCCACCGCCGGCCGCACCTCGGGCACCGGGGCGTCGGCTGGTGCTCCCAGCCCAACAGGAAGAACGTTGCCGTCGCCGCGCAGGCGGAGCAGTCGGCCTTGCCGGGCTCCCGGTCCCGCTCGAGCGCGCGACCTCCAAGCGCGGACAGGAGCAGCGTCGTCACGGCTGGTGCCTGTGTCGCTCCGCTGCGATGGCATCGACGACCGCCCGGGACCGCGCGTCGTACAGGGCCTCCAAGGGATCGGGGGGCGACGGCGCCTCGGGCTCCGTTCGGAGCGAGCCGTATGTCACCTGCACCACCACCCATGGCTTGCCGCAGCGATGGCACCGCGGCGGCGGGCTCTGGTCCAGGACGATCGCGAACATGACGACCATGGTGTTGCAGGTGGAGCACGGTCCGTACTCCTTGCCGTCGCCTACAAGCGCGGAGCTCCCGAGAGATCCCAGGAAGGTCTCGGCGAGCCTGCTCACGATGGAACCTCGCCGACGAGCTCGCGAAGGACTCGATGGTGGAGCTCTTCGGCAAGGTGGGCGAGGGCCCGGACCTCCGGCTTGAGAGGGGTCCTGGTGGTCGAGGCGACCAGGAGGATGCGCCGGACGTCGGCGAGCTTCGGCTCGAGGGCGTGCAGCGCGACCTGATCGGGCGTGAGCTCCATCACGTTCTCGCTCGCGAACCCCCACTTCTTGCACGGCCAGGTCGGGTCGCGGTTGAGCTCTCTCTCGTCCGGGGGAAGAGTCATGGCGTCCCTCGTCGGGCAACGGTAGGGCGCAGGGGCATCGCCTAGAACATCGGAATGGGGTTTTGGTAGTCGGGAACGCCCAGCGACTTCCTCCAGGCGTGCAAGATCCATTGTTCGGTGATCGGCTGCCCCGACTGCGCAAGCTGAGCGACTATCTTTTCTCGAACGCCGGTCGGCATCGAGCCTTGGTCGTACATCTGTTTCCAGACCTTGACGGTGGGCATCTTTCACGGTCCTCGCGCGCGCGTGGGGATCAGGGCATCCAACGGGCGGGGCGGCCTCCGGTAGGAGGTTCGACGTCCCGAATGTTCACCGTGGGGAGACTCCTGGGAATTGGCGGTGGCTCGGGCGGCCGGGGGTTTTTCTCCTCCGGGATGCCGAGCGAGTCGTTGTAGTACCAGCGCAGCCACTCGGGCGACGTCGGGCGGCCAGCCCGATAGGCCTGCTCCCATAGTTCCAACCTGAGTTTTTGTGGGACTTCCTCGATGAAGGTCTTGCCATCATAGTCAGTTGCGGCCGCAGCCCTCGCGCGTGGAACGTTGTAGTCCGCGAGGAAGTCCGACCCGAAGATGCCGGATCCTTCGACCACGCCCCTCGTCGTCCAGTACGAAATCCGCTTCTTCACGGTATCGGGGTCGAGCGGCTTGCCCGCGAGCTTGAGCCGCTGCTGCTCGGCGAGGAGGTCCTGGACGATGACGGTATAGGTTGCGACTTGGTCGGGGGTCTTCGGTCCCCTCACGCCCCAGAGGCTCCCGCGGAGCGGCACACCTTCGGTAACGATCTCCTTGAGCGCCCAGGCGGGCAAGGTCTCGTCACTCTTCCTCGAGGCGATCCCGAACTGGGAGACGTGGGCCGCGGCGCGCTCGAGGTCCTTCGGGGAGAGCCGGCCGCCCCATTCCTGGTTGAACTTCGAGACGCCCATCGAGCCGTACTCGCCCATCCGGTCCGGGAAGGAGACGAGGAACTCGACCATGGCCGAGCGCTGCTCCGGCGTCTCGGGCTTGGCATTGAGCTCGCGTCTCTTCTGCGCCACCCGGTCCTCGATGGCGGCCCAATGCTTGCCGCCGTTCACCTTCGGGTCGAGGAGGAAAGCCTTCTCCTGGGAGGCCGCCGACAACTGCCAGCCGGCACCTTCGATCTTGGTGATGGCTCGATCGTATGTCACGGAGAGCGTGTTGTCGGCATAGGCGTTTGAGATGCGGACCAGATGTTCGACCCGCTCCCGGGCGATTCGCTTCACAGGCTCCGGGACTGTGGGGTCCGCCTCGAACTCGGCCAGGTTCGCCTCGGCGACGTTGGGATCCACGCGCCCGATGGGCGTCTGGTTGACGTCCCACGGCAAGGTGAAACTAGTCTTCGACTTGTCGGCGATTTCCCGCCCCTTCGTGGCCCCGTCTACCGTGTACGCCTGGGCCTTGATCTGCCCCTCGTACTGGCCCACCTGGTCGCCGAGTAGCTCGCGGTTCGTCTCGAGGACCTCGCGCGCCTTCGCGATCCCGCCGGGAGACTCCGACCCGATCAGCGCATTCAGTCGAACCGCGACCGCCCTCTGCCGGACCTCCTGCCGCCGGGCCTGGGTGATGACGTGGACGTTCGCGTCGGGGGCGCCGTCGACGTGGGGACGGCCCTTCACCGCCTCGTCGGCGTTCACCGCACTTTCGAGGGCGCCGAGCTGCGCGGCGAACGCCTCGTCGTCGAAGGCGGACTGGGCCACGGCGTTGAGGCCGACGGCCTTTCGCGCCACGAGGGTCTGGGACGATTCCTCGTCCCGCTGCTGGCGGACGTAGCCCTTCACCTGGCGCTTCGTGGACTCCATGAGCGTGCCGGAGCGAGCGAGGAAGGCGCGCTGTGCCGCCGGCGACTGGAACCCCTGGGAAAGGACCTCCCTCCGCTTCTCAACGGCCTGGCCTGCCTCAGCGGCTACGACCGCCGCGTCGGAACCCTTCGCCTGAGCGACCCGATCGTGGGCATCGTTGAGGCTGGCCTGGAACTCGGTCTCCGCCTTGGTGAGCGCGTCGAGTTGGTTCTGCTCGATGGCCTGGCCGATCGCCCGGCCCACGTCTCGGACGCCTTCGGCCAGGACGTCGACCCCGCCGCCTGC
>CAIQRS010000153.1 GCA_903874275.1 uncultured Anaeromyxobacter sp. | reverse complement strand
CGTGCGCTCTACAGGCCGGGAACAGCCGTCGCAACCCCGCGCATTGTCTCCCCTGAACCGTCGTTTCCCCTGAAGCGTCATCTCCCTTGAAGCGTCCGGCGCATTGCCGGGTGATACACAGGACCCCGATCGATGCAGTCCATGCGTCGCCAGGACTGGTTCAATATGCGACGGCGATTGCCCACAGCGGACCTGGTGATCCCGTTTCCCCGATCACCCTCTCCGCCAGGGTCGTGGCCGGAAGAGCTGTCATTGCGCTGACAATATGTCCGATGTTGAACATTTGACCTAAATCAAAGGCAACCTTTTGCGATAGCGTATGTTATCATCTTGGTAGCATCGGCGCTGTCAGTCCGGTGTTTGGCGGTCCTTCCAAATGGTCCATCGAGAGCGGCATCGCTCTCTCCGGGATCACCTTCGAAGGAGCCCAGTGTGGCCCACAGACCGACGGGGCGTCAGTCGCTCGATGTGTTGCGGAGCTATGGTCGAAAGTTGGTGACGGTGTAGATCAAGAAGGCGGCATATCGTGGGGGTAGTTGAAGCCTCCACTTCTCCATCGAAGGAGTGATATGCCGTGTCGAATTCTAACGTCGTCAAACTGGTTCAGCCAGGCACTTTCAGCGATCAGCTCACCGAAGTCTTGCGTCGTGGCGCGCGTTGCTTGCTTGCCCAGGCGGTCGAGGCGGAGGTCGCGGACTTTCTCGGTGGGCATGGCGAGCTCAAGACCGGGGATGGTCGCCAACGCGTCGTCCGCCACGGCCATCTGCCTGAGCGAGAGGTGCTGACGGGGATTGGCCCTGTCGCGCTTCGCCAACCGCGGGTGCGTGACCGCGCGGCGGCAGCCGATGATCCCGGCCGCATCCGCTTCTCGTCAATGATCCTGCCGCCCTACATGCGACGCTCGAAATCGATCGAGACGCTGCTGCCGATCCTGTACCTCAAGGGCATCTCGACCGGCGACTTCTCCGAGGCGCTGGCGGCTCTTCTCGGCAAGGATGCGCCAGGGCTTTCGGCATCTGCGATCGGTCGGCTGAAGGAAGGCTGGCAGGACGATCATGCGACTTGGGCCAGGCGCGACCTCTCGGCCAGGCGCTATGTCTACATATGGGCCGATGGCATTCATCTGCAGGCGCGCCTGGAAGAGGAAGCGCAGTGCATTCTCGTCATCATCGGCGCGACGCCGGAAGGCACGAAGGAACTGATCGGCTTCACCGACGGCACTCGCGAAAGTGCCCACGACTGGCGCGTCCTGTTGCTCGATCTCAAGCGCCGCGGGCTGACCATCGCACCGGAACTCGCGGTCGCCGACGGTGCGCTCGGCTTCTGGAAGGCGCTCGGCGAGGTCTGGCCGAGAACCCGCGAGCAGAGATGCTGGGTCCACAAGACTGCAAACGTGCTGGCCAAGTTGCCGAAGAGCCAACACCCGAAAGCCAAGCGTGCGCTGCAGGACATCTGGATGGCTGAAACCAAAGTCGACGCCGAGACCGCATTCGACGCCTTCATCGAAGGCTACGAGGTCAAGTACGACAAGGCTGCCGAATGCCTGAGCAAGGATCGCGGAGCACTTCTGGCATTCTATGACTTCCCTGCCGAGCACTGGAAACACCTGCGAACGACAAACCCGATCGAGAGCACGTTCGCGACCGTCCGCCACCGAACCATCCGATCCAAAGGTTGCCTCTCGAACAGGACGGCCCTCGCCATGGTGTTCAAGCTGGTCGAGGGCGCCCAGAAAAACTGGCGCCGCCTCGATGGCCACGCCCTATTGCCAAAACTCATCCTGGGGGTGAAGTTCACTAACGGGATGGAGGTCATCGCCAAGGCGAGCGACCTTCAGAACGCAACCGCCGCCGCCTGAAAGATCAGGCCGTCACCAACTTTTGGCGATAGCTCGTGATCTCAAACTAAAACTAGACCGATTAAACAGGGCAAGTCATCGCGACATGTTCGCCACAGTAGCTGCCAAAAACGCTCCGGGGTGTGTCGGAGGTGGCGTTGCCCTTCGGTTCAGGATATCGAGCGTTGAGTAACCACCGCGCCGGACGTGTTCGGGTAGCGGAACTTAGGGGGAGGATCATTCTGTGAAGAAGTCTCTAATCGTCGCTGCTGCGGTGTTCTCGCTGCCCATGGCCGCGCAGGCGCAGTCTTTGCAGCCTGGGGG
>CAIQRS010000152.1 GCA_903874275.1 uncultured Anaeromyxobacter sp. | reverse complement strand
GCTCGCCGGCCTGCCGGGGCTCCGCTGGCACTTCATCGGCTCGCTCCAGACCAACAAGGTGAAGTACCTGGCCGGCCGGGTGGCGCTGGTCCACACCGTGGACCGGGAGGAGCTGGGGCGGGAGATCGCGAAGCGCTGGGAGAAGGCCGGCGCGCGCGCGCGCGTGCTCGTCGAGGTGAACCTGGGCGGGGAGGCGTCGAAGGGGGGCTGCTCCGCAGCCGACGTCCCCGGGCTGGTCGGGCTGCTGCGCGGGCTCCCGTCACTCGACGTCGCCGGGCTCACCTGCATCCCGCCGCCGGAGGAGGACCCGAGGGCGCACTTCCGGGAGCTGCGCGCGCTGCGGGACCGGCTCGGCCTCGTCGAGCTCTCCATGGGGATGAGCGGCGACTACCCGGTGGCCATCGACGAGGGGGCGACCATCGTCCGGGTCGGCACGGCGATCTTCGGGGAACGGGCCCGCCCGGGGTGAGTCGCCTCAGGACTCCCTGAGTCGCAGCCGCCCCTCCTCGTTCACCATCACCTTGAACTCGGTGCCGCAGTAGTAGCAGAGGATCTCGTCGCCATCCCCGAAGCCGTCGTCGTAGGGGTTGTTGGCGCTGCAGGTCGGGCAGTCGAAGTCCTTGAAGACCCTCCGCTTGCCCTTCTTGTCGCCGGCGTCCGGCGGGTCCTCGTCGATGCCATGCGGGTCGTACGGCATATCGGGAGCGTAGCCATTCCCTTCCGCCACCGCGACAGGAATGTCGCAATACAGGCGCCCCTTCAGGGGCGCCAGGCTTCTCCTTCTCCCCGGAATTCCATCGCTTGCCCGGCCGCCCCCCCCTGGCCCCCTCCTTGCTCTTTCTCCTCCTCGACCATGCCCGCCTCGCTCCGCCACGCCTCCCGGATCACCCTCGCCGCGCTGGCGCTCCTCTCCGCCCCGGCCGCCCGGGGCGAGGGCGGTTTCAAGCCCGGGGAGCAGATCGACTTCACCATCGACTACCTCGGGATCAAGATGGGAGAGGCCCGCATCGTCGTCGGCCAGAGCGAGGGGCCGGTCTGGCCGATCATCGCCCAGGGGCGCTCGGGCGGGCTCGCATCCATCGTGGACATCCGGGAGCACTTCGTCTCCTACTGGGACTCCGCGGCGAGGCTCCCCCGCGGCTCCGACCTGCGCGCCATCGAGATCGGCGACCGGCATGACGACAGCGCCCGCTTCGACCGCGAGCTCGGCAAGGCGACGGTCCGCATCGTCCGCAAGGGAAACCGCGAGGAGAACGTCTACCCGCTCGACCCGCGTTCCCAGGACTTCGCGAGCGCCCTGCTCTGGCTGCGAACCCAGCCGCTCGCCGAGGACGGCCGCTACGAGATCCCGGTCTTCACGACCAAGGGGACGTTCCTCCTGCACGCCTCCGTCGTGGGACGCGAGAAGGTCGAGACCAAGGCCGGCGTCTTCGACGCCTGGAAGGTCCAGGTCCGGACGGCCTTCGAGGGGAACTTCGAGGCGAAGCGGGACACCTTCATCTGGTTCTCGGCCGACGAGAGCCGCATCCCGGTCCGGGTGAGCGCGGAGTTCGCCGTGGGCAGCCTGGTCGTGAACCTGTCCGGCTACCGGCCGGGCGGGCAGCTGGCGCGCAACTGATCCGGGTCGTTTCCGTGCACCGCCGCTCGACCGGGCTATCCTCTCCGGAGGAGGTCGTCCCTTGATCGCCGTGGTCGCCGGGCTCACGCTCGGCTCGCTCCTCGCCGCCGCCGAGCCCTGCGCCCTCCCCGCGCTGCGCCCCGGCCCCCTGCCCTGGCGCGCCGGAGAGGTGCTCCAGTACGACCTCGAGGTCATGGGGATGGTGAAGGCGGGGGTGATGTCCCTGGAGGCGGGGCGCCCGATGTTCGACGGGACCCAGATCCCGCTCAAGGCGCGGGTGAAGAACACCTCCGTCTTCGCCAAGATCCGCAAGATCGTCGGCACCGCCTTCTCCTGGGTGGACGCGAAGACCCTGCTCCCCGAGCGCGCCCGGGACGACGTGCTCGAGGACGGCGTGAAGAAGACCAGCGACGCCCGGATCCGCGGCGACGCGTCCGCCGTCACCATCGAGACCGACTACGGCGGCCAGAAGGGCTCGGCGCGGTACGATCGGCAGGGCGAGGTGCTCGACGCGCTCTCGGCGGCCTACTACCTGCGCGCGGCGGACCTGAGGCCGGGCCAGGAGATCTGCTTCGACGTGGTTGGGCTCCGCCGCTACTGGCGGTTCCGCGGCAAGGTGGCGGCGAAGCCCGAGCGGGTGGACTGCCCGGGCGGGCTCTTCGACACGCTGCGCGTGGAGGGGACGATCGAGCGGGCCGACAAGCCGGGCGCCAAGCGGCCGCTCTACGTGTGGATCTCCACCGATCCACGCAGGGTGCTGGTGGGAGCGGTGAGCGAGATCGAGCTGGGGCCGGCCTCGGCCCTGCTCTCCCGCCCGCCCTGAGGCGGACGGGCGGCTTGGGCTAGATGAGGCCGCGGGAGCGGCGCAGGAGCTCGACGGTCTTGCCGAACTCCACGTCCCAGGCGGTGGTGCCTTCCTGGAGGTGCTTGAGCCGGGCGCGGGCCTCGCGGTCGATCTCGTCGTCCACGTCGAGGTGGCGCTTGAAGATGCCGAAGATCTTCTTCCGGAGCGACAGGTCGTCGGAGAAGACCTCCTCGACGTTCCGGGAGACGAGCAGCTGCTCCATCATCTGGCCGATGGCGTACTCGATGCCCTCGTCGCCCATCTTGAAGCCGCGGACGTCGGCCATCTCGCGCTTCACCTGGTTGAACCGGGCCTGGTCGTAACCGCGCCGCTCGAGGGCCTCCCGGGTGGCGGCGTTCACGCGCTCCTCGGAGGCCAGGTACTCCTTCATGACCGAGGCCATGTCCATCTCGGCGTCGTTGACCCGCATGGTCTCCACCTCGACGTCGCCGTCCTGCATCAGGGTCTGGACGACCTCGCGGGCGATGGTGGGGATGACCTTCGGATAAAGGCGCATTGTTCTCTTTCCTCGCGGCGCGGGTCTACCGCGCCCGAGCCACGTAACGGCGGTGATCTAAAGGACTTTCCGTATAGACTCCACCGACGGTCTAGGGCAAGGAAAAAGGGGTTGCCGACCCGGATCGGGTGGCACCCCTTTTCACTCGACACCGAGCCCGATCCGGTTCAGGGCGCGTAGATCTTCATCACCTCGTCGAGGAGCTTGAGCGCCTCGGCGCGGGGGCGCTGGAAGGCGTTTCGCCCCATGATGGAGCCGAAGGAGCCACCCTCCTTGAGGCCGCGGATCTCGGCCAGCACCTCGTCGGTGCCCTTGGCCTCGCCGCCGGAGAAGATGACGATCCGCTTGCCGTTGAAGGCGCTCTGCACCACGTGGCGGACCCGTTCGGGGAGCGTCTTCGTGGGGATGGCGTACTTCTCGAACACCTTCTTGGCCTCGGCCCCCTCGACCAGATCCTTGGGGGGCTTCACCTTGATGATATGGGCGCCGAGCTGGGCGGCGATCTGTGCGGCGTAGGCGGCGATGTCGGTGGCGGTCTCGCCGTCCTTGGAGACGCCGGCGCCGCGCGGGTAGCTCCACACCACCACCACGAGCCCCTTGCGCTTGGCCTCCTCGGTGATGGCCCGGAGGTCCTCGTACTGCCGGTTCCGGGCGCCCGACCCCGGGTAGATGGTGTAGCCGACCGCGGAGCAGCCGAGCCGCAGGGCCTCGTCCACCGAGCCGGTGATGGCCGAGACGGGCTGGTCCACCTTGGCGAGGCTGTCGGAGTTGTTGAGCTTGAGGATGGTCGGGACCTGACCGGCGAACTTCGCGGCGCCGGCCTCGATGAACCCGAGCGGGGCGGCGTAGGCGTTGCACCCGGCGTCGATGGCGAGCTGGAAGTGGTAGTCCGGATCGTAGCCGGCCGGGTTGGGCGCGAAGGAGCGGGCCGGGCCGTGCTCGAAGCCCTGATCCACCGGGAGGATGACCAGCTTGCCCGTCCCGCCGAGCTTGCCGTGCCCGAGGAGCCTCGCCAGGTTGTTGAGCGTGCCCGGACAGTCGGACGAGTACCAGGAGAGGATTTCCTTCACGCGCGGTGTGATGTTCATCTTGGGCTCCGGGGACTGCGGGGGAGGTGGGCGCGGACCCCATCCGGGGGGTTCGGCGCGAATTCTTATATCACGCCCCCGGCGGGCCGGGCGGGCCGAAACAACGCTCCAGGTAGCCGCATCCCTCGGCGCGGCAGCGCTCCGGATCGCGCCCCAGTTCGGCCGGCGACCGGTCGCGCCCCTCTCCCCGGGCGGCCGAGAGCGCCAGCGCCGGGGCCTCCTCGGCGAGGCGGGCCAGATCGTCCGGCGAGGGGGTCACGTCCACCGCGAAGGGCGGGCGCAGGAAGTGGAGCGCGGCCCGCACCGGCCGGCCCGGGAAGGCCCGCGACGCCGCCAGCGCGTAGGCGGCCAGCTGGACCCGGTAGCGCTCCTCGGCCCCGGGGTGGTGGCGCGCGTACTTGAAGTCGAGGACCTCCACCCCATCGTCGTTCACGATGAGTGCATCGAGCGCGCCGTCGAGGTAGCAGGGGGGCGCCCCCTCGATCCGCACCACGAACGGGAGCTCCCGGCGCAGGGCGCCGCCCTTGGACGCCGCGGCCAGCCGGTCGCCGGCGGAGGAGGCGAGGAACCGGTCCACGTCCTCGACGATGCGGCGGATCCCCGGGCGGCCGGGGTCCTCCCCGCGCCGCGCGGCGGTGGCGGCGAGCAGCGCGCGCCGCTCCAGCGGTGGCGCGAGCAGGTCGACCTCGGAGAGCAGCGCGTGGGCCAGCGTCCCGCGCACCGTGGCGCGGTCGGGGTCGTCGCCGCCGTGCTCGTCGCGCCTGGGCTCGGGGATCCGCATCCAGGTGGTGAACCAGTGACGGCGCGGGCAGCGCGCGTACTCGGCCAGGCTGGTCACCGAGATGCGGAGCGGAAGGGGGGGCGGCGCGGCGCGCAGGCGCGTCTCCCCGGGAGCGGGGCCGGCGTCCGCCTCCACGGCGACTGCCGGAGGCGGCGCCCGTTCCGGAGCGGGCCTCCTCGTGAGCACCGCCGGGGGAGCCCGCCCCACCACCTCCGCCCAGCTCCCGGAGGTGGTCCGTCCTCCCGCCCCGGAGAGGACGATCCGGTCGCGCGCGCGGGTGAGCGCCACGTAGAGGAGGCGGCGCGACTCGGCCAACTCGGCCGCCGATGCCGCGGCCCTGAGGCGCGCGGTCGTGGTGGTCTCCTCGGCGCCGTCGCCGTTCCCGGGGAAGAGCGGGACGGCCACCCTCCCCCGCTCGTCGAGGACCGGCCGGCGCTGCGCCGCCGGAGGGCGCGCCGCCAGTTCCGGGACGAAGACCACCGGCCACTCGAGCCCCTTGGCCTGGTGAACCGTGAGCATCGAGACGGCGTCGGCCGCTCCCCCGTCGGCCTCCGGCTCGCGCGGGGGCCGGAGCGCCATCCGGCGCAGCCGGTCGGCGAGGTCGGCCGGCGTGGCGCCCCGCCCCGCCTCCCGCCGCGCCAGGACGAGCGCCTTGCGGAGATTCCCGGCGCGCCGCTCCCCGTCCGGGCCGGCCAGGAGCGCCGCCTCGAGGTCGATCCGGTGCACCGCGAGTTCCAGGAGGTCCCCGACGTCGAGCCTTCGCCGCGCCGCGCGCAGCTCCCGGAAGGTGGCGAGGAAGCGACCGAGCCGCGCGCCCTCGCCCTCCGGGGCAGCCCCGCCACGGGCGACGTCGAGCGCGGCCGCCGCCGCCTCCGGCTCGACGCGGACGAGCCCGGCGAGGCCGCTTCGCGCCAGCGAGAGGAGCGACCCGTCGGAGAGGGCGCAGAGCGGGGAGCGCAGGAGCGCCGCCCAGGCCACCGCGTCGCCCGGCTCCTCGACGAGCGCGCAGAGCTCGCCCAGGTCGCGGACCTCGGGAGCCTGGAAGAACCCGCCCCCCCGGGCCACCCGGACCGGGAGCCCCGCCTCGCGCAAGGCCCGCTCGAAGACGCCCACGTGGGTGAGCCGGCGGAAGAGGATGGCGAGCTCCCCGGGGCGCCTCCCGGCCGCGATCAGTTCCGCCGCCCGTGCCGCCACGCCGTGCGCCTCGCGGAGGCGCCGCTCCTCTCCGGTGGAGTCGCCGGAGCCGTCGCCGGTGCCGTCGCCCGGGTCCTCGAGCAGCTCCGCGGCCGGGAGGTCGCCGTCCTCCCGGGTGGATCGGAGCCGGTCCTCGGGCCCGAACGGTACGCCGAGCGCGCCCGGGTCGGCGCCCAGCACGGTGTTCACGAACCCGACGACACCGGGGGTGGAGCGGTGGTTCTCGCGCAGGTGGACCACCTGCCCGCCCCCGGCCGAGAGCCGCTCGATGAGCGAGGCGAAGACCGTGACGTCCGCCCCCCGGAACCGGTAGATGGACTGCTTGGCGTCGCCGACGGCCACGCGGAGCGGTGCCGGGCCCTCCCGGGCCGCCTCGGCGCCCTCCCCGGCCATCCGATCGAAGATCTCCGCCTGCAGACCGTTCACGTCCTGGTACTCGTCCACGAGGAGCGCGCGCACCCTGGCCCGGACCTCGGCGCGGACCGCGGGGACGTCGCGCAGCAGGTCCCGGACCCTCACGAGCAGGTCGTCGAAGTCGAGCACCCCCGCCCGGGCCTTCGACTCCGAGTAAAGCCGCTCCACGTCCCCGACCAGGTCGGCCATGGCCGCGGCGACGGGCGCGGCGGCGATCTCGGCCGCCGCCAGCGGCAGGGCACGGGCCGCCTCGGCGAGCCGGTCGCGCGCGGCCAGCAGCTCCGGGGGATCGCGCTTGCCGGTGCGCCAGCCCTTCGTGGCGGCGGCCAGATCGACGAGCCGCTCCGCCTCGTCCCAGGGATCGTCGCGCCGCGACGAACCGCGGAACGTGGCGAGGCGCGCCACGAGCGCGGCCAGCGCCTCCCGTCCGGTGGCGGTCGTGGCGGAGCCGGCCAGGGCGGCGAGGTCGGAGGCCGCGGCGAGGAACCCGGTCCGCTCCCGGTCGAACGCCGCCGGATCCCCTGGCACCCCCTCCGGCGCACCGGCCAGCCCGCGGGTGGCCCGCTCCCGGACCAGCGCCGCCGCCTCATCGGCCACGCCCCGCGCCCCGGAGAGCGCCCGGGCCAGGGCCCGGGACGGGTCGTCGCCGCGGTCGAGCGCGGCCATGGCGCCCTGGAGCGCCGCGGTGGAGAGCAGGTCGCGGGCCCGCTCCTCGTCGAGCACGCCGAAGTCGGGGTCCACCCCCGCCTCGAGCGGGTGGAGGCGCAGCAGCGCGGCTGCGTACCCGTGGATGGTCCCGACCGACATGGACGGCAACTCGCGCAAGGCAAGCGCGAGCCTCTCGGCGCGCGTCTCGTCCCCCCCGGCGCGCAGGGCCCGGACCCCGTCGGCGAGTTCGCGGCCGAGCCGGTCCACCAGCTCGGCGCCTGCACGTTCGGTGAATGTGATGGCCACCACGTCGCGGGGGGCGAGCGGCTCCTCCGGCCCGATCCCGGCGAGCCGCCTGCGGAGCAGCTCGAGGAGCGCGGTGGTCTTGCCCGATCCGGCGCCGGCCGACACCGCGGTGGCGCCCGAGGCGTCGAAGAGCGCCAGCGCCGCCTCGCTCCATCGGGCGCCCTCGGGCAGCGGGCTCATGCCTCACCCGCACGCGGGAAGCGGCAGACCGCGCCGAAGGGGCAGCCGGTGCAGTCCTCCGAGACCACCGGGAGCGCGCCGGCCCGGATCCGCGCCACCGCCGCGACCACCCCGTCGGCGAGCGTCCTGCCCCCCTCCGCCCGGATCGCCGCCCGCCGCTCCGGGTCGAGCGCCAGGAACGGGTCGCCGGGGGAAGTGAACCAGGGAGGGACCCGCTCCCCGGAGCGGAGCAGCGCGTAGGTGGCCGAGAAGGCGGTCCGGCCGGGAAGCTCCCGGGCCGCGGCGAGGAGGTAGACCGGCGCCTGGAAGCTCTTCTCCCCGAGGGCGGCGGCGGAGAGCTTCTTCCGGGTGGCCTGCGAGGACCGGGAGTTCTTGTAGTCCACCACGACGATGCGCCCGTCGTCGGCGTCCACCCGGTCGATGCGCCCCTGCAGGAGGATGGCGCCGCCTTCGGCCGGGATGGCGACGGGAGGCCGCTCCGACTTCCCGCCGAACTCGAACTCGAGGAGGACGGGGCGCAGCGCCGGGTCGCCCCGGGCCTCCCCGGCGACGAACCGGTCGAGCCTGCGCAGCACCGCCTCCCGCCGCGCCGCCCAGGTAGCGGGGTCTCCGACGCGCCCCTCCCCCTCGAACCGGGCGAAGAGCTCGCCTGCCACCTGCCGGGCCTCCTCCCTGTCGGCGGCGTCGTCGTTTGGAGGCCAGTCGCCCCGCTCGACGCAGGCGCGGACGAAGCCCTCGAGGACGGCGTGGAGCAGCGCACCCTCGTCGCGCGGCTCCATGTCGAGGTCGCCCAGGCCGGGCTCGCGGATCCCCGCCTTCCGGAGCAGGTACTTGAAGGGGCAGGCGGCGTGGGTCTCGAGCTCGGTGGGGCTCCACTGCTCCGGGAGCGCCTCCCGCCAGGCGACGAGGCCGGGGGGGATCTGGCCGGCGGACGGGGATGCCGCCCCGGTGAGCCAGGATTCGCGCCGCTCCCTCTCCTGCCGTCCCCGCAGGGCGGCGTCGGCGGCGCGTGCGGCCAGGTCGGGCAGCGAGGCGAGCGCGGCGCGGGCCCGCTCCGCCCGCCCCTCCCCGGCCAGGCGGGACGCTCCCCGCAGCGCCTCGGCCTCCCCGCGGGCGTCCTCCAGGGGAGGATCGACTGCGAGTGACATCTCCGGCGCGGCGGCCTCGTCGAGGACCTGGGCGGCGAGCACCGCCGAACCCTCACGGTCCGGTCCGTGGGTCCAGCCGACCGCCAGCACCTCGGCGGCCGACGCCAGCGCGCAGAGCCCCCGGAACTCCGCCTCCGACTGCTGGTGAAATGCGGTGGGGAGGGCCCGCCGGGCCAGGTGGGCCTGGAGCGCCTCGCGCGCCGCGTTGCCGAGGAGCGGGTCCACCCGGTGGACGCCGGGCCAGGCGCCGCGCTCCGCCCCCAGGACCAGCGTGGCCCGGGAGGTGAGCCCGGGCGCCTCCTCCAGCGGCCAGGCCTCGACCGCCCCTTCGGCCGGCCCCTGCCCGGACGGGAGGTCGGCCCGCTCCAGCGCCAGGTCGAGGAGCGGCGCCCACTCCTCCCGCGGGATGCGGTCCGCGGCGCGCCCGGCCATGGCGAGCGCCGAGGCGAGGTCGTCGAGCGCATCCTCGAGACGCGACACGGCGGCGAGGTCCCGGCGGGCGATGGCGGTGTCCCCGCGTCCGGCGCGGCGGCGGACGCCGGACCGGTCGAGGAAGGTGCGCACCCGGGCGGTCCACTCGGCGGGGGTGGCGGGGCTGCGAAGCGGGCCGAGCGAGCCGTGGAGGGAGTCCACCGCGCGGGCGGCGCGGAGGAGCGCGGGGCGCTCCGCGCCGGAGGGGCCTGCGCCGGTGAGCGCGGCGGCCCGGGCCCTGAGCCGTTCGGCCGGATCGCCGCGGCCGTCGAGGATCCCGGAGCGGTCGAGGAGGAAGCGGAGGCCGGGAAGCGGCTCGGCGGGGCCGAGGTAGGGGGAGCCGAGGAGCGCCAGCAGCGCGGTCCGGTCGAGTTCACCCGCCGCGGAGAGGGCGGCGCGGACGTCCTGGACCAGCGGGACGGTGGAGAGCGGGCGGGACGTCGGGGCGGAGAGCGGGACGCCGAGGCGAGCGAAAGCTTCCGGGAGTCCGTCCAGGATCCGTCGCGGGGCGATGACGGCGACGTCGACGGCAGAGAGCCCCTCGTCGAGGAGGGAGGCGGCGAAGCGGGCCGCGGCATCGCACTGCGCGTCGTCGGACGGGGCGGGCAGCCGCACCACCCTCCCCTTCGTCATGGCGCCGGTGGCCGGGAACCGGACCTCGAGGTCGCGCTGGACGGAGAGCTCGTGGAGCGACTCGACCCGGCGCAGCCAGGGCTCCGCGGGGGTAGAACGAGAGGGCTCCTCGGGGAGGAAGGGGATGCGGGCCAGGACCCGCCGCGCCCGCGCGGCCAGCGCAGCGCCGAGGTCGAGGGCGGCGCGGGAGGTGGGGAGGAGCCCTTCCAGGACCAGGAGGCCGAGGTCGCGGGTCTCCTCGGAGAGGGCGCCCCGTTCGGCGGCGACGGCGGCGGCACGGAGGGCGCCTGCCGCGTCGAGGGCGTTGCGATGCGCGAGCAGCTCCTCGTAGGTGGCGAGCGCCGCCGCGGCGGCGAGGAGCCGTTCGCCGACCCGTCCGGGAGCGGTGGTGGCGGAGGCGCGGAGGTCGGACGGGGTGACCTCGGCGGAGCGGAGTTCGGAGAGGAGGCGCGCGGCGGCCCGGCCTGCGCCGCCTGATCCAGGGGTCTGGCCGGCGCCGTCGAGGAGGCCGGAGTCGCGGGCGGCGGCGAGGGCGAGGAAGCGCTCGGCGAGGGGAGTGAGGATGGTGCGCCGGTCCGCAGCGGCGGCGAGGAGGCCGGGAGCGAGGTGTGCAAGCGTGGAGACGCGCGGTCCGAAGAGGAGGCCGTCCTGCGCATCGCAGAGGCGGCGCTCGACCCTGGACTTCCGGAGCGCGGTGGGGACGACGACGAGATCGGACACTGGGATGGGAGGATACGCGGAGGGGCTGACTCCACGCCGCGGAGCAACGCTCCGCGGAAGGGTCGCCGGGCCGCACCGTCCGCGCCGCGGACCATCGGGCAGATGGGGCGTGGGGATTGACACGCATTTCGCGATTTCACGATCCGGCGAACGAGGTGTGCGTGGAAGGCGCCTCAGGCGGCCGCATCTCGCCGTGCGGCGGCGCGCAGCGCTCCAGGCGAGGTCCGAGATCTCCGCGCCGGATCTCGCGTGTGCGGGCATCCTCGTGCGTTTGGCGAGGCCGAAAATTCCCGTGAGATGGTGACTTCATGAACGACACGAACCTCGCAGCCGCGCGCGAATCCTCCCGCCGTCTCGCCGACCTGCTCCGCCGCGAGCACGGCGCCCTCGCCGACTTCCTCATCGCCCTCTCCGAGTTCGACCGGGCCGGTGCGTACCGGAGGTTGGGCTTCGCGAACCTCTTCGACTACTTGCTCCGGGAGTTGAAGCTCTCCCGTGGCGCCGCCCACTACCGGAAGGTGGCCGCCCGACTCGTCGCCCGGTTCCCCGAGGTGGTGGAACCGCTGCGGGACGGGCGGCTCTGCCTCTCGAACATCGTCCAGCTGGCGAAGGTCATGACCGAGGCGAACCGTGCCGAGGCGCTGCCCAGGTTCTTCCACTGCTCGAAGCAGGAGGCGAAACAGGTCGCGGTGGAGATCATGCCGGCGGCGGTCGTGCCGAGGAGGACGGTGGTCACCGAGATCCCGTCCCCAGTGAAATCAACGACCTTCCCGGTTCACCCGGGTGAACTTTCGGCGACTGCGCCGGAGCCTGCGCCAGTACCCGCGCGGGAACCAGCGAGGACCGTCGTCGAGCCGCTCACCGCGACGGTGAGCCGGATCCACGTCACCGTGTCGAGGGCGCTGGTAGCAAAGCTGAAGCGGGCCAGGGCGGGGCAGTCGCACGTGCAGCCGGGGGCGACGGACGAGCAGGTGATCGACGCCGCGCTCGACCTGCTGCTCGCCCAGCAGGAGAAGCGCAGGGCCAGTGTTCCACCCAGGGTGAAGCAGGAGGTGCGCAGGCGGGACGGTGGCAAGTGCCAGTGGAGGCTCGATTCGGGTGGCGTCTGCGGCTCGGAGGTGCGGACGGAGATCGACCACGTCGTCCCGCGCGGCAAGGGCGGGGCGTCCACGGTGGAGAACTGCAGGATCCTCTGCGACGTCCACAACCGGGAAGCCGCCCGCCAGGTCTACGGCGATGCCCACATGGACCTCTTCACCCGCGGAGTACCCCACGCTTCCGAGTCGGTGGCGGAGTGGTGCGCGGGTGAGTCACCAAGCACCCGTGACGACTATACTTTTTCGCATGGCGTCACACTTTCCGGGCCCCTGCCTCCATTCACACAAGAGGCTTTGGAACCCCAAACGCGGAACGGAGAACGCCATGACGACCCAGACCCGGAACTCGATTCGCTTCAACGTCTCGAAGTCCCACGGTTGGAACGACCTCTTCGTGGTCGCCTCCCTCGCCATCGTCCTCGGCGCCTTCGTCGCCCAGATCTCCTCGACTCCGAAGCACGCCTCCGGCTCGCTGCCGATGGCGGCGGTCTCCGCGACCGTCTCCACGAACGGCTAGCGATCTCCGGAGGGCAGCCCCACGGGGGGCGATGAGGCCACCTCGGCGCCCGCCGGGGTGGCCGTTTTCGTCCTCGTCCGTCCTAGAACGACAGCGCCACCCCGAACCGCGCCGAGACCGCATCCTGGAACGCGGTGGGCCTGCCGTAGTTCAGG
>CAIQRS010000151.1 GCA_903874275.1 uncultured Anaeromyxobacter sp. | reverse complement strand
CCGCCAGGGTCGCCGAGCCCGCTACCGGGGGACCCGGAAGAACCTCTTCGACCTCCGCCGCGCCTGCGCCATCCAGAACCTCGAGACAATCCAGCGAAAGGCCGCGTAGTGAAACCTCTTTCAAACTGTTCGGTGCTCTAGAGGAGCGATCCGCGCCCGCGCCGCTTGAGCTCCTCGACCGCCTTGCGCACGTCCTGGGCCTTCTCCTTGCGCACCACCAGGACCGCGTCGCCGGCGTCCACCACCACCAGCCCGTCCACCCCGACCACCGCGATGGGGCGCTTGCCGTTCCCGAGCACCACGTTGTCGTGGCCGTCGATGACGATGGCGTCGCCCTGCAGCACGTTGCCCAGGTCGTCGAGCTCGCGCACCTCGGAGAGGGCCGCGAAGCTCCCCACGTCGCTCCAGCCGAACTCGGCCGGGACCACCGCGATGCGCTGGCTCTTCTCCATGACCCCGTAGTCGATGGAGATGGAGGGGGCGGCCGGGAAGACCCGGGCCAGGGTGCGGCCGTAGGAGGGGGTGCCGAGCGACTTCTCGATGACCGCCAGCTGCTCGCCGAGCACCGGCATGGCCCGCCGGATCTCCTCGAGGATGACGTCGGCCCGGAAGAGGAAGATGCCCGAGTTCCAGAGGTAGCCCCCCTCGGCCAGGTAGCGCGAGGCGGTGACCACGTCGGGCTTCTCGACGAAGCGCTCCACCCGGGACGGGTGGAATGCCTTCTTCCCGCGCCCGAGCGCCTTCAGCCTGGCGCCCACCTTGAGGTAGCCGTAGCCGGTCTCGGGCCGGTCGGGGCGGATCCCGATGGTGGCCACGGCCCCCTCGAAGGCCAGCTGCGCCCCGGCGGCGAGCGCCTCGCGCATGGCATCGGGGCGGGCCACGTGGTGGTCGGCCGGGAGCATGATCATCACGCCCTTGGGATCGCGCCGCGTCACGTGGAGCGCGGCCAGGCCGATGCAGGGGGCGGTGTTGCGGGGGCAGGGCTCGACGATGAGGTTTTCCCTGGGGAGCTTGCGCAGGATACGGCGCGCCGCGGCGGCGTGGTTCGGTCCGCAGACCACGAAGGTGTCCTGGATGCGCGCCAGCGGCGGCAGCCGGTTCACCGTGGCGGCGAGCATCGGCTCGTCGCCGTCGAGGGGCAGGAACTGCTTGGGGCGGTTCTTGCGGCTGAGCGGCCAGAACCGGGTTCCGCTGCCGCCGGCCATCACCACGGGGAAGAGCTTCATGCGGATCTCCAGGCGGCGAGGAGCTCGTGGAGGATGCGCGCGGTGGCGCCCCACACGACGTTCCCGCCGACTTCGAAGGTGTGGACCTCGTGCAGCATGCCGAACGCCTCCCGGGTCTCGACCCGATGACTTCCCGGCGCGAGGAGGTCGGCGACGGAGAACTCGACCAGCCCGGCCACCTCGTCTGGTTGGGCGACGTACGGGTAGGGATATGGCACGAGCCCCACCCAGGGCGTCAAGCGGAACCCGGACGTCACCACCAGCGCCTCGCCGAGCCTTCCCAGCACCTCCACGTCGGAGGGCGAGAGGCCGATCTCCTCCTCGGCCTCGCGGAGCGCGGCGGCCTGGGCGTCCTTGTCGGTCGGATCGATCCGCCCTCCGGGGAAGGAGATCTGGCCGGGGTGGAGCCGGAGGTCGTCGCGCCGCCGCGTCATGAGGACGTGGGGCTCGCCGTCGCGGGTGAAGATCGGAACCAGCACCGCCGCCCTGGCGAGCTTCGCGATGGAGTGGCGGTAGGCCGGTTCGAGCGCGACGACGTCGAGGAGCGTGAAGGGGCGTCCGGCGAGCACCCTCCGGAGCGCCTCGACGGTCAGAGGACGCCCCGCCAGAGCAGGACGGCCACCAGCACGCCCAGCACGAGCCGCCAGGCCACGAAGAGGTAGGTGGTGCGCGTGCGCAGGTAGCGCAGCAGCCAGCCGATGACCAGGTACCCGGCCACCGCCGAGACCGCCGTCCCGATCATCGTGGCGGTGCGCCAGGAGGGTTCGTCGCGCAGGACCGGCAGGGCCTTCGCGAGCTTGTAGACGCCGGCGCCCAGGATGATGGGGACCGAGAGGAGGAAGCTGAAGCGGGCGGCGGCCTCGCGCGAGAAGCCGAGCAGCATCCCGGTGGTGATGGTGCTCCCCGAACGGGACGTCCCGGGCACGAGCGCCAGCGCCTGGCCGATGCCGATGGCCAGGGCCGAGCGGGCCGTGACGTCCTCCATGGTGCGCCGGTGGGAGGCGAAGCGCTCCGCGAGCGCCATGACCACGCCCCAGAAGACGAGGGAGAAGGCGATGACCCCGTTGCCGAGCGCCTCGATGGGGTGCTCGAGGAGCTTGCCCAGCACCGCCGCCGGGACCGTGCCGAGCGCGATGTACCAGGCCAGGCGCGCGTCGAACGTGCCGAACGGCTTGCCCTCGCGGAGCCCGCGGAGGAAGGCCGCGGCGATGCGCCCGAGGTCCTCCCGGAAGTAGACCAGCACCGCCAGCGTGGTGCCGGTCTGGATGATGGTGACGAAGGCCCGGAACCTGTGGTCGCCCAGGCTCTCCCCGAGCAGCTCGCCGACCAGGAGCAGGTGGGCGGTGGAGCTGACCGGCAGGAACTCGGTGATCGCCTGGACGATCCCGAGGAGGAGGGCGGCGAGAGGTCCCATGCCGGCTCCCCGGATCCCGAGAGCGGGCTAGCCGCGCTTGCCCTTGCGCCCGACGGCGGCCTGGAGCGCGCCCTTCTTGTCGGTGCGCTCCCAGGTGAAGGCCTTCTCCTCGCGACCGAAGTGGCCGTAGGCGGCGGTGGACTGGTAGATGGGGCGGAGCAGGTCGAGCCCCCGGATGATCTCGCCGGGGGTGAGGCCGAAGACCTCGCGGACCGCCGCCGCGATGGCCTCCTCGGAGACGGTGGAGGTCCCGAAGGTATCCACCATCACCGAGACCGGCTCGGCCACGCCGATGGCGTAGGCCACCTGCACCTCGCAGCGGGTGGCCAGGCCAGCCGCCACCACGTTCTTGGCGATGTAGCGCCCCATGTAGGCGGCCGAGCGATCGACCTTGGAGGGGTCCTTTCCGCTGAACGCGCCGCCGCCGTGACGCCCCATGCCGCCGTAGGTGTCCACGATGATCTTGCGGCCGGTGACGCCGGTGTCGCCCATGGGACCGCCGACGACGAAGCGGCCGGTGGGGTTGATGAAGATCTTGGTCTTCCGATCGACGAGCTTCTTCGGCAGCGCCCGGGCGATGACCTCCTCCCGGATGGCCTCGTGCAGCTTCTTGTTGGAGACCGCCTCGGAGTGCTGGGTGGAGACCACCACCGTGTCGATGCGCGACACCTTGCCGTCCCGGTACTCGACGCTGACCTGGGCCTTGCCGTCGGGGCGCAAGAAGTCGAGGCCGCGGCGGCGGGCGCGCGAGAGCTCGCGGGTGAGGTGGTGGGCGTACTGGATGGGCGCCGGCATGAGCTCGGGCGTCTCGTCGCAGGCGTAGCCGAACATCATGCCCTGGTCGCCGGCACCGCCGGTGTCCACACCTTGCCCGATGTCGGGCGACTGCTGGTCCACCGCGACCAGCACCGCGCAGGTGTGGCCGTCGAAGCCCATGTCGCTGTGCGTGTAGCCGATCTTCTTCACCGTGTCGCGGGCCAGCTTCTGGTAGTCGACGTTGGCCTTGGTGGTGATCTCGCCGGCGATCATGACGTAGCCGGTCTTGAGCAGGGTCTCGCAGGCCACCCGCCCCTTGGGGTCGCGGGCCAGGACGGCGTCGAGGACGGCGTCGGAGATCTGGTCGGCCATCTTGTCCGGATGGCCCTCGGTCACCGACTCGGAGGTGAAGAGGAAGTCTTTCTGCATGGTTCTCCCGGGGGAAGGGTGGATGTCTTACGTCCGCTGGAACGGACGTGTCAAGGACGCCGGCGACCCGGCGGACGGGGCGGGGATCACCCGCTGACCGGCCCCACCGCGGCGTCGCCCTCGAGCAGCCCGGGGAAGCGCCGGGTCATCTCGGCGCGGACCTCGCGCTCGATGTCGTCGGCGGTGTTGAGCCCGAGGAGCCGGTCGAGCAGCTCGCGCCCCTCGCGCGCCGAGGCGCTGCGGATCACCCGCTTCACGAGCGGGATGGATGGGCCGTTCATGGAGAGCTCGTCGAGGCCCAGGCCGAGGAGCACCAGGGTGTAGAGCGGCTCGCCGGCCATCTCGCCGCACATGGAGACGGTCTTGCCGGCGGCCCGGGCCGCATCGGCGATGGAGCGCAGCATGCGCAGCACCGCCAGGTGGAGCGGCTTGTAGAGGTAGGCCACGTCCTTGTTCTGGCGGTCCACTCCGATGGTGTACTGGATCAGGTCGTTCGTGCCGATGGAGAGGAAGTCCACCTCCTGGGCCAGCCGGTCGGCCACCACCGCCGCGGCGGGCAGCTCCACCATGATCCCCACCGGCGGCATGCGGGCCTCCAGCCCCTGGGCCACCACCTCCTCGAAGGCCTCGGTGAGCATCCACTTGGCGGCGCGAACCTCGGCCACCCCGCTCACCATGGGAAACATGAGCCTCAAATTTCCGTGGGCGGCGGCGCGCACCGCGGCGCGCAGCTGGGCGTGGAAGAGGTCGGGGTGTCGCAGGCAGTAGCGCACCGCCCGGAGCCCCAGCGCCGGGTTCTCCGAGTGGTCCTTCTGGCCGGAGGGGAGCTTGTCGCCGCCCAGGTCGAAGGTGCGCACGGTGACCGGTCGGCCGCCCATGGCCTCGAGGATGTTTCGGTAGTCGCGGTAGTGGTCCTCCTCGGTGGGCAGTTCCGTGCGCCCCATGAAGAGGAACTCGGTGCGGTAGAGCCCGACCCCCTCGCCACCGTGGGAGAGGAGCCCGGGGACCTCCTCGCCGAACTCGATGTTGCCGAGCATGCGGAGCCGGACCCCGTCCACGGTCTCGGCCGGGAGGTCCTTCAGGCGGGCCAGCTCGGCCTCGCGCTCCATCTGGCGGATGCGCGCCGCCTCGTAGTCGGCCCGCTCCCCGGGGCTGGGGTTCACCACCACCAGGCCGCGGCCGCCGTCCACGACGATCCAGTCGCCCCGCTCGGCGGTCGTGGTGGCCTTGCCGGCGCCGACCACGGCCGGGATCTCCAGCGCGCGGGCCACGATGGCGGTGTGGCTGGTGATGCCGCCGGCGTCGGTGACCAGGCCGGCCACCTTGCGGTCGTGGAAGAGGATGGCGGTGTCGGCGGGGGAGAGATCGCGGGCCACCACGATGGATCCGGGCGGCGGGGTCTCGACGACGTCCACCCCCTGGCCGAGCAGGTTCTTCACGATGCGCTCGCCCACGTAGTCGACGTCGGAGCGCCGCTCGCGGAAGAACTCGTCGTCCTCGGAGAAGGCCCCCTTGATCTTGCGGATGGTCCGCTTCACCGCCCACTCGACGTTGACCCGCTCCTCGCGCACCAGCCGGCGCGACTCGTCCACCAGCGAGGGGTCGCGCAGCATGGCGCGGTGGACCTCGAGGATGGCCAGGTGCTCGGCCCCGTCGGCCGTCTCCATGCGGGCCTTCACGCCGTCGAGCTGCCGCACCGAGAGCTCGATGGCCGCCTCCAGGCGGGAGAGCTCCGCCTCCACCTCCTCGGCGGCGATGTTGCGGCGCGGCGTGCGGACCTTGCGGCGGTCCACCGTCCAGCAGCGCCCGACCGCGATGCCGGGGGAGGCCGGGAGCCCCTGGAGCGTGGTCGATGCCATGGTCAGCGCTCCCCGAATCCCGACTCGAAGACCTTGGCCAGCGCCGCCAGCGCCGCCTCGGCGTCCTCGCCCTCGCAGACCACCACCACCAGGGAGCCCTTCCCGGCAGCCAGCGTGAGCACTCCCATGATGCTCTTGGCGTTGATCTGCAGGCCGTCCTTCTCGAACTGGATGTCGCAGCGGAACTTGTTGGCCGCCCGCACGATCATCGCGGCGGGGCGCGCGTGCAGCCCGAGCGAGTTGACGATGGTGAAGGTCTTCTCCAGCCGGTGCATGTCCTATCTTCCTCCCCGGAAGACCTGCGTCGCAGCCCCCACCGCCGACCCCACCGCCATCACCGCGTAGGCCGTGGGCAGGAGCCGTGCCCGGAGCCCGAGGGCCACGATGCCGGCCACCGCCGCGCCGATGGCGAGCACCCCGGCCCAGGGCGAGATCCTCCCCGCCGCGGAGAGCGCCCCGGCCCCCGCCGCCACGCCGCAGAGCACGGCGCCCCCGTCGCGCAGGCGCGAGGCCCAGGCGGGCAGCGAGAGCGCGGCGAGCCGCACCACCACCTCGTCGCCGGAGCGGTAGCCGGCGCGGAAGAGGGTCCAGCGCAGCCAGAGGTGGAAGGCGTTGTAGACGAGGAGCGCGGCCACCAGCGCCGGCCAGCCCAGCGCCAGCGTCCCCACCGCCGCCAGCGCGCCGAAGAAGGGGCGCAGCCCGGACCAGAAGAAGCCGTCCCCCACCGCGGCCAGCGGCCCCTGCAGCACCTGCTTGAAGGCGAGCGGCGCGCCGGGTGGCTCCTGGCCCGCCGCCACCCGCTCCTCGTGGTGGATGGCCCCGCCGACGATGGCGGCCGCCGTGTAGGGGTGGCAGTTGAACGTGGCCAGGTGGCGCCGCAGCGCCTCGCGGCGCTTGCCGGGATCGGCGTAGAGCCGGCGCAGCGCCGGGTCGATGGCGTAGGCGAAGCCCAGGTTCTGCATGCCGCGCCGGTTCCAGGCGGCCTGGAGGAACAGGCAGCGCCAGAAGACGCGACGGAGGGTGACGGGGGGAACGTTCACCGGGTCCCTCCCAGGAGCCAGCCCACCGCCAGCGTGACCGCGGCGGACCCGGCGAAGAGGCCGATGCCCCGCGCGCTGCGGAAGGCCCGCGCGCCGGCGGCGGCGGCCAGCCCTCCGAGCGCCGCCCAGCCCCAGCCGAGCGGGGCGTTCAGGGCGGGGAACCCGCGCAGGACGGCGGGGACCACCAGGGCGACGAGCGCCGCGGCCGCGGGGGCGAGCAGCGCCGAGACGGCGAAGGGCGCTGCCAGCCCGTAGAGGTTCTCGCGCATCGCGGCGGCGGGAAGTCCGCGCTCGAGCAGGAACTCGGCCCGGGCGGCCAGCCGCACGTTCCACTCCTCGATGGCCCGGTCGGTGGTGCGCCCCAGCGTGGCGAGCATCCCCGCCGCCGCCACGGCGAGCACCGCCACCGCGGGGGTGACCCCGGTGCCGAGCGCCCTGCCGGCCAGCACCGCACCGCCGGCGATGGCCGCGGTGCCGAGGGCCTCGTTGGGCGGCAGCGACGCCCCCATGTTCACCGCTCCCAGCCAGAGCAGCTCGAGCGGCGGCCCGAGCAGGAGGCCGCCCGGGAGGTCGCCGAGCGCGAACCCGACGATGGGGGCGAGCGCCACGGGGCGGGAGAGCATGGCCTGGAGGAAGCCTTTTCGCTCCACCGCAGCGAGCCCGGCGACCACGGCGACGAAAAGGTAGTCCACGTGCGCTCGATCCTATCAGCCGGCGGCGTTCCAGCGCCGCTCGATCTCGGCCAGATCGATGGGGACGTCGAGGGGGACCGCCCGGATCTCGACCCGGAAGCCGGCCGCGGCGAGCCGGCGCAGCCCCTCCACCTCGGCCCCGGAGAGGAAGACCGACGGCGTCACCTGTCGCCGCCCCAGGGCGTAGTGGACGTTGCCGACGTTCAGGACGGCGACCCGCCCGGGGGTGAGCCCGGCGGAGAGCGCCCGCTCGGCCTCGGCCACGTCGCGGAGCACCACCAGCACCGGGTCGGAGGACCGCCCGAGCGCTTCCCAGTCCACCGCGTTCAGCGGATCCACCGACGCCTCCACTCCGGGGGGCAGCGCCAGGGACATGGCCGCCCGGGCCAGCGGGCTGCGGGCCGCCTCGTCGTCCGCCACCACCACCCGCCGCGCGCCGAGGTGCGGGACCCAGCCCACGAGCACCTGCCCGTGGACCAGCCGCTCGTCGATGCGGGCCAGCGCGATCATGCGGATCCTCCACCACCGCCCTTGGCCGGGCTGGCGGCGCCCCTGGGCCGGAGCAGGTCGCTGGCCAGCGTGACGTTCTTCTGGCCGTAGGCGCAGATGAGGCGGGCCACGTCGGGGAGCCGGGCCTCGGGGGTCCGGCAGGTGGAGAGCTTGAGCAGCATGGGGAGGTTCACCCCGGTGATGACGTCGACGCGGTCGCCGAGGAAGCCCAGCGCCAGGTTGGCGGGCGTGCCTCCCAGCATGTCGGTGAGGATGAGCACCCCGTCCCCCTCCTCCACGTCGCGGATGGCGGCGGCGATGGCCTCGCGTGCGGCGTCGAGCGGCAGGGCCGAGGAGACCGAGACGGCGCGGGCGCGCGGCAGCGTCCCGACGATCCCCTCGGCGCAGGCCAGGGCCTCCTCCGCGAGCCGGCCGTGCGTCGCGATCACCACCCCGATCATGGTCGTTCACTCCTTGTCAACGTCGCGGTGCCAGACCCGGACCGGGATCCCGCGCTTGCCCAGGCGGGCCGCCAGCTCGGTCGCGATGGCCACCGATCGGTGGCGCCCACCGGTGCACCCGATGGCCACGGTCAGGTAGGTCTTCCCCTCGGCGCGGTAGCGGGGGATGAGGAATCCGGCCAGGTCCTCGGCCTTCTCCAGGAAGCGCTGGGCGTCCTCCTGCCCGAGGACGAAGTCGCGCACCCTGGGCTCGGTGCCCGGGAAGGGCTTCAGCTCGGGGACGAAGTAGGGGTTGGGCAGGAAGCGCACGTCGAGGACCAGGTCGGCGTGGGCGGGGATGCCGGTGCGGAACCCGAAGGAGACCAGGGTCACGCCCATGGCGTCGGCGCCGGCCCCCACGAAGCGGTTGTGCACCAGCCGCTTCAGCTCGTGGACGTTGAGCCGCGTGGTGTCCACCACCTCGTCGGCCACGGCACGCAGGGGCGCGAGCGCCCTGCGCTCGGCGGCGATGCCCTCCGGGACGCTGCCCGAGCCCCCGGCCAGCGGGTGGCGGCGGCGGGTCTCCGAGTAGCGGCGGATGAGCGACTCGTCGGAGGAGTCGAAGAAGAGGACGGTGACGTCGGCCCCCTTGCGGCGCAGGTCCTCGACGGTGCGGGGGGCGTCGGCCAGGAAGCGCTGCTCGCGGGCGTCCACCACCAGGCCGATGCGGGAGATCTCGCCGGCGGTGTGGCCGGAGAGCTCGAGCAGCTTCTCGAGGAAGACGATGGGGAAGTTGTCGACGCAGTAGAAGCCACCGTCCTCGAGGGCGCGCAGCGCGGTGGTCTTCCCCGACCCCGAGACGCCGGTCAGGATCACCACCTGGGTCTGCGTGGAGCCGCGGACCTCGTCGGGGGGGCGCTGGCTCACTCGACTTCCGTCCCGCCGCCGCCGCTCTCGGAGGGCAGCGCGATGGCGCGGTTGAGCCGCTCCTGGAAGTCGCGGGCCGAGTGGTGTCCCTGCAGCTTGAGCAGGTGGTTGCGGGCCGCCACCTCGATGATGGTGGTCATGTTCCTGCCGGGCCGGACCGGCACCACCAGCATGGGGATCTCCACGTCGAGGATGCGGAACTTGCGGTCGTCCACGCCGAGCCGGTCGTACTCGACGTCCGGGTCCCACTCGCAGAGCTCGAGGACGATCTCGATCTTCTTGCGCTCCCGGATGGCGGCGACGCCGAAGAGGTCCTTGATGTTGATGATGCCCAGGCCGCGGATCTCCATGTGGTGCTTGATGATCTCGCTGCCGGAGCCGACCACCGCGTCCTGGGTGCGCCGCTTCACCTCGACGATGTCGTCGGCGACCAGGCGGTGGCCGCGCATGACCAGGTCGAGGGCGATCTCGCTCTTGCCGATGCCGCTCTTGCCGAGCAGGAGGATGCCGACCCCGAGCACGTCGAGCAGCACGCCGTGCATGGAGGTGCTGGCGGTGAGCTGCTCCTCGAGGAAGCTCTGGACCCCCTCGATGAAGGTGGAGGAGAGGTGCGAGGAGCGGAAGACCGGCACCCCGGCCTCCTCGCCGGCGGCCACCATGTCGGGGGGGATGTCGATGTCCTTCGTGACCACCAGGCAGGCCACCTCCTGGGCGAAGAAGGCCCGCAGCACCTCGACCCGCCGCTCCCGCGGGAGCGTGGCCAGGTAGCTCATCTCGGTGTTGCCGAAGACCTGGACCCGCTCGCGGTGAAGGTTCTCGGTGAAGCCGGCCAGCGCCAGCCCGGGCTTCTGGATGCGCGACGAGCTGACCTTGCGGGAGAGGCCGGCCTTCCCGCCCACCAGCGAGAGGCGGAGGTCGTACTTGGTGTCGTCGAGGAGTGCCCCCACACGGATGGCTTCCATCGCCGCGGAGTGTAGCGCGCACCCCTCGCGGCGTCGACCTGAAGGGGGGGGTGGATGCTTTCGTTGACGGGGCCCTGCCGCAACCCTTAGATCCGACCCGCCGCATGACCGCCCGCATCCTCTACCACTCCAACTGCTTCGACGGCTGCGCCTCGGCGGCGCTGCTGGGGCGCTTCCTCCAGGCGCGCCTGGGCCCCGGCCTCGGCGCCATCGAGCACGTCCCGCTGCAGCACCAGGCGGCCGGGGCCATCCCGGCAGACGCCTTCCGGGCCGATCTGAACGCGATCGTGGACTTCCGCTACTCCCCGTCCCCCCGCCTCGACTGGTGGTTCGACCACCACCAGAGCGCCTTCCAGCCGGCCTCCGACCGGGCCCACTACGAGGCCGACCGGTCCGGGCAGCGCTTCTGGGATCCCAGGGCTCCCTCCTGCACCGGGTTCATCGCCCGGGTGACCCGGGAGCGATTCGGCTTCGAGGCCCCCGACCTGGCCGAGCTGGTCCGCTGGGCCGACGTGATCGACGCCGCCGCCTTCCCGTCGGCCGAGGTGGCCGTGAAGCTCGCCGAGCCGGCGCTGCGCATCATGACCTTCCTCGAGGCCACCCGCGATCCTGCCGCGCCCGGGAAGCTCATCGAGGCCTTGCGCACCCGCCCCCTCGGCGAGGTGGCCGCCGAGCCCTGGATCGAGGGCCCCCTGGCTCCGGTCCTGGAGCGCCACTTCCGCTCGATCGACGCGATCCGGGCCGCGGCGCGCGTCGAGGGTGGCGTGGCCTTCCTCGACCTGGCCGCCGCCGGGCTCGAGACCGGCAACAAGTTCGTCCTCTACTGGCTCTTCCCGGAGGCCCGCTACACCGTCACGGTCTCGCACGACGCCAAGCGCTCCAAGGTCTCGGTCGGCTCCAACCCCTGGGCGCGGCCCCCGCGGGCCCACGACATCTCCCGCATCTGCGAGCGCTACGGGGGCGGCGGCCACCCGGTGGTGGGGGCGGTGTCGCTCGACCCAGACCGGCTCGACGAGGCGCGCCGCGTGGCCTCCGAGATCGTGGCCACGCTCCAGGGCGCCCCCGAGGTGGCGGCGTGACCCCGGGGCAGGCCATCCTGGTCGTCGACGACGACGACGACTTCCGGGAGGCCCTGTGCGAGGTGCTCTCCGAGGCCGGCTACCCGGTGGAGCAGGCCGGGAACGGCGAACTGGCGCTCCGGCGCATCGCGGTCGAGGCGCCCGGCGTCGTCCTCCTCGACCTCAAGATGCCGGTCCTCGACGGCTGGGGCGTCGTCGAGCGGATGCGCAAGGACCCGGCCTCCGCGCACATCCCCGTCCTCATCCTGTCGGCCTACGGCTACGAGTGGGAGTCGGAGCTGCTCGGGGTCCAGGGCTTCATCCCGAAGAGCGTCGGGATGGAGGAGATCCTCGACCGGATCCGCCGCATCGCCGGGCCGCCGCCCATGCACCACTAGCGCAGGAACATCCAGAGGCCGCCCATGCTCCTCGTCGTCCTGTTCGCACACTCCATCCTCCGCTGGGCCGTGCTGGCCGCCGCCGCCTGGGCCGCCTTCTCGGCCCGCTCCGGCCTCCGCGACGGACGGGCCTTCACCCGGAAGGCCCGCGTCCCCGGCGTGGTGCTGGCAGCGGTGGCCGACGTCCAGCTGCTTCTGGGCCTCTCGATGTGGCTCTGGCTCTCCCCCAACGCCATCACCGCCGGGGGGCGCTCCCACTACTGGACCTTCGTCCACCCGCTGGCGGGCATCGCCGTGGTGGCGCTCGTCCACGTCGGGAGCGTCAAGTCGCGCCGCATGCTCGACGACGCCGGGCGCTGGCGGACCGCCTACCGGTTCTACCTGGCCGCCCTCGTCGTCGCGCTGCTGGGCATTCCCTGGCCACTCTTCGGCATGGGACGCGCGCTCCTGCCGTTCTAGCCTGGCCCGCCCTTGCCGCCCCGGGTGGGCCAGCGGATCCGTGCGCGCAGCGTCTCGGGCTCCCGCTCCGCCAGGGTGGCCGGCTTCACCGCCCCCTCGCCGAACCGGCCGACCAGAGCGTCGAGCGCGGCGTTGAGCGCCTCGCGCTTCCCCTGCCCCTCGCTCGCGGCCGGCTCCGGCGTCGCGCCGAAGAGCCCGAGCTGGCCCTTCGGCGCTTCCCCGGCATCGAACCCCGACACCGTCACCCCGGTGAGCCGCACCGGCCGGTCGAGTCCGGCCCGGGCCAGGTCCTCCCGGATGTACCGGTAGATCTCCCCGCCGTCGTCGGTGGGCCGGGGCAGCGTGGAGCGGCGGGTGAGCTGCTCGAAGTCGGCGAATTTCACCTTGAGTGTCACGACCCGGCCACGCAGCCCGGCCTCCCGGAGCCTTCGGGCCACGCGCACGCTCTGGTCGAGGAGCTGCGGCAGCAGCGCCGCCTCCCCCAGCTGGTCGCGCTCGAAGGTGTCCTCGGCCCCGACCGAGTGGGCCTCCTCGTCGGGGACGACGGGGCGCGGGTCGTCGCCGCGGGAGAGGGCGCGCATGTGGGCGCCCTGCGAGCCGAACCGCTCCACCAGGACCTGCTCCGGGAAGCGGGCCAGCTGCCCGATGGTGGTGATCCCGAGCGCCCGCAGGGCCTGCTCGGTGACCTTCCCCACCCCCCACAGGCGCGAGACCGGGAGCGGCTCGAGGAAGGCGGCGGTGGTGCCGGGGGGCACGGCCACCAGGCCGTCGGGCTTCCCCAGGTCGGAGGCGATCTTCGCCGCCATCTTGCAGTCGGCCACGCCGGCCGAGACGGTGAGGCCGGTCCCGTCCCGGACCTCGTCCTTCACCTTCCGTGCAATGTGCCCGGGCTCCCCGTGGAGCGCGCGGCTGCGGGTCACGTCGAGGAAGGCCTCGTCGAGGGAGAGCGGCTCGACGAGCGGCGTGTAGCGGCGGTAGATGCCGAAGACGGCACGGGACAGCTCCCCGTAGCGCTCGAAGCGCGGGGGGAGGAAGACTCCGTCGGGGCAGCGGCGGCGGGCCTCCACGGTGGGCATGGCGGAGCGGACCCCGGAGCGGCGCGCCTCGTAGCTGGCGGC
This sequence comes from uncultured Anaeromyxobacter sp., assembly GCA_903874275.1. Classification (GTDB taxonomy): domain Bacteria; phylum Myxococcota; class Myxococcia; order Myxococcales; family Anaeromyxobacteraceae; genus CAIOAK01. The sequence continues at coordinate 3,819 of CAIQRS010000151.1, read as the reverse complement.
GCAGACCACCCCTCGTCCGGAGGTTCCCCCCACGATGACCGGCCGCCCCCGGAGCCCGGGGTCGTCGAGCTGCTCGACCGAGGCGAAGAAGGCGTCGAGGTCGAGGTGGAGGATGGCCCGCACCCCATCCTCTTATCACCGGCCTCCGCGGGGTCGGCCCCCTCGGGGGGTCGGGGGGGGGGCACCACTACCCGGATGGGTACTGACTTGCGCTCCCAAAGGTTTATTGTAGACTTCATAAGTCCATCTTGATTCAAGTCATTTATCGAGGTGGAAGTGAGTGTCTTCTCATCCAGGAGGTGGGCCATGGAAACCCAGGCAACGACGACGACTGCTGCGCCCGGTGGAAGGATCGCCTCCCGGCTGTGGACCGCGGCACGAACCGAATTCTCCAGCCGGGGCTACCACGGCGCCAGGGTCCAGGGCATCGCCAAGCGGGCCGGCTGCAACGTCGCGCTCCTCTACCGGCACTGGGCGTCGAAGCGGGCCCTCTACGTCGAGATCCTCAAGTCCATCTGGACCGAAGGGGCGCAGGAGATCGCCGCCCAGATCGAGACCAGCGGCGGCGCCCACGGCGTCGTCTCGGCCTACCTCGAGACGCGCATGAAGGACCCCGAGGCGAGCCAGATCGTGATCCGGGAGCTGCTCGACGGCGGGCCGTTCCTCCGCGAGATCGTCGGCTCCGACCCGACCGTGGTCATGCCGATGCGGCGCCTCGCCGAGGTGATGCGCCAGGGCAACGGCCACGCGCTGCGGGCCGGTGTGGATCCGGAGATGGCGGTCCTGGCCGTGGCCGGGTTCGCCGCGCTGGTGGCCGCGGCACACGAATCGACCACCTCCTTCTTCGAGGGCGGCGCCCCGTCGAGCGACTCCTGGAAGGCGCTCGTGAGCGACGTGCTGCTGCACGGGCTCGAGGCCCGGTAGCCGAAGGGTCGGCCGCATCGGCCCTTGGCCGCGCTGCCGCGCGGCGATACGGTGCGGAGCATGAGCACGGACGTCGTCCTCGTCGGCGCGGGCCTCCAGGGCTGCGGCGTGGCCCTGCGCCTCGCCCAGGCCGGGGTGGGCGTCGTGGTGCTCGAGCGCAGCATCCCCGGCGCCGAGGCCTCCAGCGCCGCGGGCGGGATCCTCTCCCCCGGTGTCGAGGCCGAGCCGGGACCCTTCCACGAGCTGTGCGTGCAGTCGCTCTCCCGCTGGAGGGACTTCGCCGACGAACTGGAGCGGCTCTCCGGTTCCTGGGTGGGATTCCGCGGGGGCGGCACGCTCGAGGTGTCGGTGGACGACCGCTTCACGCCGGTGCTGGCCGCCCGCGCGGCCATGCTCGAGCGGGCCGGCCTCGACGTGTCGGTGCTCGACGGCGACGACGCCCGGCGGCTCGAGCCGGGGCTCTCGCCCGAGACCCGCGGCGGGATCTGGTTCCCCGGTGAGGCGTCGGTCGATCCCAGGCTGCTCGGCCGCGCGCTGCACGTCGCGGCGGTCCGGGCCGGCGCCCGCTTCGTGCAGGGGCAGGTCCGGGGCATCGCCGTCGAGGGCGGGCGGGTCGTCGGCGTGGATCACGAATCGGGGCGCATCGCCGCCGGCGCGGTGGTGCTGGCAGCCGGCGCCTGGTCGATGCAGGTGGCCGGCAACGACCTTCCGGTGGGTGCGGTCCGGCCGGTGCGCGGGCAGATCGCGGTCCTGGACACGCGCCCTCCCCTGCTCTCCCGCGTGATCTTCTCCGACAAGGGCTACCTGGTCCCGCGGCCGGACGGTCGCATCCTCTGCGGCTCCACCATGGAGGAGGCGGGCTTCGAGAAGGCGGTGACCGCGGGCGGGCTCCTGCACGTGCTGCAGCTCGCGGTGGAGATCGCGCCCGGGCTCGCCGGGGCGCCGGTCGTGGAGACCTGGTCCAACTTCCGGCCGGCCACGCCGGACGGGCTGCCCATCCTCGGTCCGGGGCGCGTCCCCGGGCTCTTCTACGCCACCGGCCACTACCGCAACGGCGTGCTGCTCACGCCGGTGACGGCCGACGCGGTGAGCGCGGCGGTCCTCGGGCGCCCCACGCCGGTGGACCTCGCCCCGTTCGCTCCCTCGCGCCTCGCGCCCCGGGGAGCGCTCCGGTGAGGGGACCCGTGCGGATCGGGTTCGCCGCCTTCCTCCTCGCCGGCGCCTGCACGGCACGGGCTCCGGAGCAGGACGACGGCGCGCGCGGCCGCGCGTCCCCCGCGGCAGCCGAGGCGCAGGCACCGGTCCGCGAACCGCCCGGCCCCTGCCTGCCCGGCCACGACGGAGCGACGTCGGGTGAGCTCACGAAGGGCGCGGCCCGCGCCCGCGAGAGCGCTCGCCACGAGGCGGCGCTCGCCTGCGCCGACGAGGCGCTCGAGGCCGATCCGCGCGACCGGGCGCCGCTGCGGGAGAGGGCCCTGGCGCTGGCCGCGCTCGACCGTGACGCCGACGCCCGGGCGGCGCTCTCCCGTTTGCTGGCGGCCGACCCGGACGACCCGGCCACCCTCCTCGTCGCCGCCGACCTCCACATCACCCACTTCGGCGATCGCGACTCGCTGGAGGCGGGGCTCGACCTGGCGCTGCGCGGCGCCGCGCGGGCCTCCTCCGGGCCGCGCGCCGATCGGTCGTTCGTGCCGCGCCTGCTCGTGCTCGCCGGGATGGCCGGGAACGGCCTGGGGCGCAGCCAGGATGCGCTCCAGCACCTCGAGAAGGCAGTGGCCCTCGACCCGCGCGACGTGGACGCACACTACGAGCGCGGCGTGGCCCTCTTCGAGCTCTGCCGCTTCGCCCCGGCCCGGCGGGCCTTCGAGCGGGTGCTCCGGCAGTCGCCGAGGGATCCGTGGGCGCTTCACCACCTGGGGCTGCTCGCCGAGCGGGCCGGCGAGGAGCGGCGGGCGCGCGAGTTGCTGGGGCGGGCGGCCAGGCTCGCGCCGCGAGACCTTCGGGCGCCGGTGGAGCTCTCGCGGGCGGCCTTCGAGGGCGAGCTGCGCCGGGCGCTCTCCGAGCTGCCCGAGGGGGAGCGCACGGCGCTCGCCGGGGTGCCGGTCGAGGTGGAGGAGATCCCCGCCTATGCGGACCTCACCGCGGTGGAGCCACCCCTCTCTCCGTCGATCCTGGGGCTCTTCCGGGGACCGTCGCTGGGCGAGCCCTGCATGGCCGGCGACGGGCCGGATTGCCGCTCCATCGTGCTCTACCGGCGGAACTTGCTGCGCTTCGCCCGGGACCGGGCGCAGCTCTCCGAGCAGGTGCGGGTCACGCTCCTGCACGAGCTCGGGCACCTGCACGGGGAGAGCGACGAGGGGTTGCGGGCCCGCGGCCTGGAGTGACCGGGGGACGGGCGTGCCCCGACGGACGTTGCCGGGGCGGCGTCCACGTGCTAATCGCCAACGCCATGTGGGATACGAATCCGTGGGCTCCCTGGGGGCTCATCCACGTCGTGCGCGACGGCGTTCCGACGGTCACCGAGACAGGCCTGTGGTTCCTCCTCCAGCGGCACCCGGATGCGGTGGAGCAGGACGGGAAGGGGTACTGGCTGTACCTGGACCAGCCCTACCGGGCCGAGCGGGCCGATGACCGGGCGTTCTTCCGGCTGATGGCGGCGCCGTCGAGGCGCCGGGGCGGGTAGGTACGCCGCGCCGCTCGCGGCGCGGGGGGTGGGGGGGGTGGGGCGGCAGGTTCGCCTGGGCGAATCGGGGGCCGTGGTCAGTTGGGGTGAATGCGGACCGTGGTCCGTGGCCGTGATCCGTGGCCGTGATCCGTGGCCGTGATCCGTGGCCGTGATCCGTGGCCGTGATCCGTGGCCGTGATCCGTGGCCGTGATCCGTGGCCGTGATCCGT
>CAIQRS010000150.1 GCA_903874275.1 uncultured Anaeromyxobacter sp. | reverse complement strand
CTCGGACCCGCTCGCGGCCCGAGCGACACTTCTCCGACAGCTTCATCACCGTTCGGCTCTCCATCGCGCGAAGCGTCGCTTCATGGCTCCCTCGCTGCCCCGCCTGTCATCGCCCGAGGAACTTGTGACGCAGTAGTGTTAGAGGCCTGACATCTCGTTGCCTTGCGCAGTCCGGTGACGCCTAGCGGATCCTGACGGCCTGCTTGCCCGGCAAGCGCTGGCCGAGGCGCATCGCCTCCAGCGCGGCCGGGACCTCGTCGAGCTTGAGCGTCCGGCTCAGGACGGGCCTGACCTTGCCCTGGCTGACAAGACTGGCCAGTTGCTCGCCGTCGGGGCCCTGAAGCTTCAAGACGACCATCACGACGCGCTGCCCGAGCAGCGGCGCGAGCACCTGGCCGAGGAGCGCGCCGGGGCCCGGGAGGGTGGTGAGGTAGGCGCCGCCCCGCGCCAGCACGCGGCGCGCGTGGAAGTACGAGGAGGTCCCGGCGCAATCGAGGATCACGTCGAATCGATCGGGCAGGGACGCGTAGTCGGTGGTGCCGTGGTCGACGCAGGCGTCGGCCCCGAGCTCCCGGAGCAAGCCCGCGTTGGCGGCGCTGGCAGTGGCCGTCACGTGCGCGCCGAGGGCCTTCCCGAGCTGGACCGCCACCGACCCGACGCCACCGCTGCCGCCGAGGACGAGCAGGCGCTGACCGGCCTTCAGGCCGGCGTGCCGAGTGAGCGCCTGCCACGCCGTCACCCCCGCCATCGTCAGGGACGCGGCCTGCTCGTGCGTCACGGCGGCGGGCTTGCGGCTCAGTGCCGTGGCCGGCACCACGCAGTACTCGGCGTGGCTCCCGCGGGTGTCGGTGAACTCGTCGACGCAGCCGAACACCTCGTCGCCGATGGCGAATCCGGTCACGCCCGCGCCGAGCGCCGAGATGGTGCCACTGAAGTCGCCGCCGAGGACCTTGGGCGGTTTCGCCCGCATCAGGAGGCGCAACTCGCCGGTGCGGGCCTTGTAGTCGAGCGGGTTCAGGCTGCTCGCCACGACGGCCACCTGGACCTCGCCGGGACCGGGCGCGGGAATGGGCCGGTCCTCGACGCGGGCGGCATCGGCCCCGCCCCAGGCGTGGACGGTGACAGCACGCATGCTGCTGGTGGGCGGGCTCATGTCCTCCTCCTAGCGGGCCGACCGGGAGGCGGCGACGCAGACGGAAGATATGGCCCGCCAGGCCTCCGGGGCAATGAGCCGCTCGTGCTCGCGCTCGAAGCGGTCTCGACGTGAAGATGAAGATGGGCTACTCCGCGACGCGCTTGCGCGAGGCCGGGAAGCGAGGGCCCGCACCGTACTCCACGCTCGGGCCTCGCTGGGCTTTGGAAGTCTTCCGAAGGAGTTTTCGTTGAACGAGATCCCGAAGAATGTCGCGGGCACGCTGGACGGAGACGTCGAACATGTTCTGGACGGTCCTGCTGTTGATCCTCCCATACTCGCGGACGTGAACCGCCACCTTGCGATCGATCTCGTCCTCGGTTCGTCGATGGTACCGCACTGCCGTGCCCAAGCGCTTCAACGCCTCGCTCCGTAGCCGGTAACTCGGGAACGAAAGCCGTGCGGTCTGGCGGGTCGGCTCGAGCAGGCTTGTCGCCTCCTCGGCCAGGCGACGAAGGGTGAGCTCACACTCCGCAGCGCTCTTCTGGAGGACTGGGGCGATTGCCTCGGCCGTCAGTGTGCGGGTCGAGCAGAGCCGGAAGATGACGAGGAGCGCGTCCGTGTCGTCGCGTTCCTGCTCCGGCAACTCCGCGACGAATCGGGCCACCTGGGTGTTGGTATCTCCTCCCGGCAAGGTGACCCGGACGCTGTCGTGGCTGGACTCGATCATCGGGAGCATCCGCCCCGACAGGATCATCTCCCGAAACATCCGGTCGACACCGCGACCGATCTCCTCGGCGAGGCCAAGGACTCGTGCGCCATTCATGAGGCATGCGTTCCGGGGCTTCGAGGAATGGACGAGGATGTTCTCGGGCGTGACTCCGGAGACGAGCGGACCTGGTGAAGAGATGACCAGCGACTGGGGGGAGTGGACCACGCTCACCGGGCCCCGCAGATGGTAGTCGCGGTGAATGACCGCGTTCGCGAGCGCCTCGCGCACGGCCATGGAAGGGTAGTCCTCGATTTGAACTTGCTGCCCGCTCCGTAGGTTCACCGGTGTCACCCGATGGCGCGCGCGGACGAGGTCGAGGGCCGTCTGGAACGCGGTGACGATGGGGTAGGGGAGCCGTTCGATCGCCATGGGCTCGCCGGCTGGCGTGGCGCGGAACTCGTACACGATGGCTGGTGCGCTCGAAGGGGACGGCGTTCCGAAGAGGATGGCTCCGGCCTTCGTGAGCCGCCTTTGCCCGTCGACGACCCCCAGGGCGCGAAGAAGCTCGGGTGTCCGGAGGCGGGAGAGCTTTCGTCGCTCGTCGGCGAACTTCCCGAGGAGCGCACGCGCTGCCTCGAGGGCCGGGCCGAGTAGATCCGAGATCTCCTGGCCGGACTCCTGGGCGGAGAAGTCGATTCCGAGTCGCTCCTCTCGGAGGCGCATCTGCTCGCCCGGGTCCATCGGCTGGCAGGACTTGCCGAGCCGGCGCGGCGCCCGGCCCTGGGGATCGGAATGAATCTCCGGGCTCTGGGGAACGGAAACGAAGAGGAGCGGGACCCCGGCGTGGCGTTCCGTCCAGGCATCGACCGTTAGGCTCGGCCGGCTGAGTTCCCAGACCCTCCGTCGGACGACGTCCGGGTCAAGGGTGCATCCCGAAAGGGCGGCAGCGCCCGGGCTCGATTCGGAGATCCCCACGACCACCATTCCGCCGGAAGCGTTGGCGAAGCAAAGGGCGGAATCGGCGATCACCTTCAGCAGGTCGCCCTCGCTTCGGCCCATCTCCTTGAATTCGAGCGTGGCGGATTCCAACTCGCCGGCGGGACGGCCAGCGCGGATGGCATCGAGGGCAGCGAGCGCTTCGTCGGTCTTGGGCATGCGAACCAAGTAGTTTGGTGAGGCGACCTATACCCTAAACTGTGAAGGGCATCAACAAACTGGTCCCAAACTCGATGCCGATCTCCCACCGGCAGTCCGTCGCATCCACAGTGTCGGACGACGCTCGGTTGGTCTGGGATTCGGCCGCTTGCTGGATCCTTGCGTGCGCCAGGAAAGCCTGGAGGAGGAGGAAGTTGATGACAAACTGAAACCTTCTATCGAACCCAGCGGGACGATCCCGCCCGGCAAAGGGTAGCGACCAGCCGGAACCGAGTGTTGCGTGGTGCGG
>CAIQRS010000149.1 GCA_903874275.1 uncultured Anaeromyxobacter sp. | reverse complement strand
CTCCGCAGGGAGCGCCCAGCCACCGGGCCGCTGACCTTTGCCGAGGCGGCGCGCCGGCTCGACTGCTCTGCCCGGACGGTCAAGCGGCGCGTCCAGGCCGGGACGTACCAGTCGGTCCAGGTGGGGCGCATGACCAGGGTAGTGCTCCCGGACGTGACGGGCACCCAGCGGACGGGGTAGCGTCCGCGACGCAAGGGGGAAACATGAAAGTCAGGATCAAGGCCATCACGGAACTCCTGCCGTCGAGGCCGATGTGGCAGGACTACCCCGGCGCGCTGCCGCGTCCCATGCCTGACGCCCCGGTGACCCCGAGCCGGTTCCGCATCGAGGTCGAGACCCTCGACCAGGTGAGCGCGGAGGAGATGGCCCGGCTGGAGGTGGGCACGGCAGACTGGGCCGACCTCGCGTTCCCGGACCGGCGACGGGCCGAGATCCCGCCCACGGCCGGAGAGGCCGCCATCGCCCGGTCCACGGAGGAGTGGCTCGTCGATGCCCTGGCCGTGCTCCGGGAATTCGAGTGGAGCAACAGGGCGGCCCTCGGATTTGAGCCGTCGATCTGCCCCAAGTGCGAAAGAAGCAAGGCCAGGGGCCACGCCCCGAACTGTCGGCTCGACGCGGCCCTGAGGGGGGCGACATGAGCCGCGTCACCAAGGCGATGAAGTCCCGCGGTCGCCCCTCGCACCGCAGGGCCAGGGTGCTCCGGCTGCGCGCCCTGCGACCGAGCTTCGGGCCGGTGACGTTCTACCTCAACGGGATCCGGCTCGGGACCGTGAAGAGCGTCACGTACGGGTTCCGCAAGTCCTGCGAGAACGCGGGAATGACCTTCGAGCCGGTGAAGACCGAGCCCTTCGCCCGGACCTGACCATGCCGCGCCGCCGCTGGGGCCAGGGGACCGTGCGCCAGGAAGCCTCCGGCTCCTGGGGCTACCGGGTCCCGGACGGCAAGGGCCGGCGGGTCTATAAGGGCGGGTTCGCCACCCGCGACCTGGCCGAGCGCGCCCGCCGGGTCATCGTCGGGATCGTCGCCTACGACCGCGCCGGCCTGATCCCGGACGCGAAGGCACTCCCCACCCTCGGAGAACTCCGCGTCCCGTATCTCGCCGCCCGCGAGAAGTCGCACCGGGCCGGCCGGCAGGACCGGCAGAAGTGGAACCTGCACATGCGGTCCCTCGACCCGCTCCGGCCCGGAGACGTGACGGTAGCCGTCCTGCGCCAGTGGGTGCGCGAGGTCCGGGCGAAGGGTCAGTCCGGGTCCTCGACCAAGGTCATGCTGGCCTGCCTCTCGGGCCTCTTCTCCGAGCTGCAAGAGCAGGGGCTTGTCCAGGCGAACCCGACGAAGGGACTGCCTCCCTCCGTCCGGGCCATGCTTCGGACCCGTACCGACCCCCGGAGCCGGCCGTTCCTGGAGCGACTGGAGGACGTGCGCCGGGTCCACCTGGCGCTCCCCGCCCCGTTCGGCGTCATGTTCGCGCTGGGCGCCTACGCCGGCCTGCGGCCCGGGGAGATCCGGGGCCTGGAGTGGGCGGCCATCGACATGGACCGCTGGGTCATCCACGTCCGGCAGCAGGTCGTCTCGGACGGGAGCATCCAGCCCCCGAAGGGCGGGCGGGCGCGGTTCGTCCCGGTGTTCGACGTGCTCCGGCCGATCCTGACGGCGTGGCGCGTGAAGACGGGCGGGCAAGGCCTGGCGTGCCCTCCCCTGCGTCGTTGGCAGCGGACCACCCACGTCTACCGGGGCGCGCCCGGGAACGCGCTGGCGACGGTCCTGGAGGGCCTGGGGCTCGACCGGGAGGGGCTCGACTGGTACGCCGCGACCCGGCACACCTTCGCCACCCACTACATGCTCCGGGGCGG
>CAIQRS010000148.1 GCA_903874275.1 uncultured Anaeromyxobacter sp. | reverse complement strand
GCTCGGCCATGCCGCACAAGAGAAACCCCATCCTCTCCGAGAACCTGACCGGCCTGGCGCGCCTGCTGCGCGGCTGGGCGGTCCCGGCGCTGGAGGACGTGGCGCTCTGGCACGAGCGGGACATCAGCCACTCCTCGGTGGAGCGGGTCATCGGCCCGGACGCCACCATCGCGCTCGACTTCGGCCTCAGCCGCTTCGCCCGGATGATCGACGACCTGCGGGTCTACCCGGAGCGCATGCGGGAGAACCTCGAGCAGACCGGCGGCCTCTACGAGGCCCAGCGGGTGCTGCTCGCGCTGGTGGGGAAGGGCATCCCGAGGCAGGAGGGGTACGTCCTCGTCCAGCGCAACGCCATGAAGGTCTGGGAGGAGAAGGTGGACTTCCGGACGGCGCTGAAGCGGGACGCCGAGGTCCGGAAGGCCCTCACCGATGCCGAGGTGGACGCCTGCTTCGCGGTGGAACACCACCTGAAGCACGTGGACACGATCTTCGAGCGCGTCTTTGGCGAGTGAGCGCGGGTATTGCGGCCGGAACCAAGGTTCCGGCCGCCGTTACAGATAACCCTTGGCCTTCAGGTTGCCCCGGATCCGCGCGTCCACGCTGCCCAGCGGCGATTCGAACCTCTCGCCGGTGAGGAGCTCGAAGACCTCGATGTACTTCCGGGCCAGCATGATGCGCACCTCGTCGGTGAGCGCCGGTGGCGTGCCGTGGCCGGAGAACCCGTGCTCCGAGATGAGCCACTGCCGGATGTTCTCCTTGTCGAGCATCTGCTGGTCCTGGCCTCCGGCCAGCCGCTCCTCGTAGCCCTTGGCCACCCAGTAACGGGAGCTGTCCGGCGTGTGGATCTCGTCGATGACCACGAGCTTCCCGTCGGCGATCCCCATCTCGTACTTGGTGTCCACGAGGATGAGGCCGCGGCTCGCCGCCCACTCCTGGCCGCGCTGGAAGAGCGCCCGGGCCACCGCGGTGGCCTCGGCCCAGACCTTGGCCGGCACCAGCCCCTGATCGACGATGGCCTTCTCGCTGATGGGCTCGTCGTGCTTGCCGTACTGGGCCTTGGTGGAGGGCGTGACGATGGGCAGGTGGAACTTCTGGTCCTTGCGGAGCCCCTGCGGCCAGTCGATGCCGTAGGCGCCGGCCTTGCCGGCCAGGTAGTCGCGCCAGAGGGATCCGGTGATGTATCCACGGATGATGATCTCGACGGGGAAGGGCTGGGCCCGCTTCACCACCATGACGCTCGGGTCCGGGTTGTCGAGGATGTGGGTGGGGGCGACGTCCTTCACCTTGTCGAACCAGAAGCGGGTCAGGCGCGACAGCACCTCGCCCTTGAACGGGATGGTCCCGAGCACGTGGTCGAAGGCGCTGATGCGGTCGGTGGTGACCATCACGATCCGGTCGCCGCGCGAGTAGTTGTCGCGGACCTTCCCCCGGTAGAGCTCTCCGAGCGCCGGGGCGTCGAACTGCTGGAGCGTGTGGCCGAGCTGCTCGCGGAGCCTGTCGTCGGGAATCATGGGCGCAAATGCTAGCATAGGGCCGCCTTGGACCGGGACGACGTGATCTTCGTGCTGCACCGCCCCTCCTCGGCCGAGAACATCGGTGCCGTGGCCCGGGTGCTGGCGAACTTCGGCCTCTCCCGGATGAGGGTGGTCGCGCCCCCCTCCTGGTCGGGGGCTCCCCGGACCGGGTGGGGGAAGAACGCCACGGAGGACGTCTTCCGGAGGGCCCGCCGGACCGCGAGGAAGGCGAGGGGCGTGCTCGACGCGGCGGAGGTCGTGACCGACATGGGCGCGGCCCTCGCCGGCACGGTCTGGGCCTGCGGAACCACCTCCCGGGACGTCGAGGGGCGGCCCCGGCTCACGCCCCGGGAGCTGGGGGCCGAGGTGGCGCGGAGGCGCGCCGGTGGCCCGGTGGCGGTGGTCCTGGGGGAGGAGCGGCGCGGGCTCTCCGACGCCGAGCTGGCCCCGTGCGCCGCTGTCTGCACCATCCCCACCGGCCCGGCCTACGACTCGATGAACCTGGCCCAGGCCGCGGCGGTGCTGGCCTACGAGATCTCGCTGGCGCGTGGCGCGAGCATCCCGGCGCTGCCCGACGCCGAGCCGGCGCGGCACGAGACGGTCGAGGCCTTCTGGTCCCGCGCCCGGGTGCTCCTCTCCCGCGCGGGATACTTGAACCCGCAGAATCCGGACGCCATCCTCGCCGAGTGGCGAAGGCTGCTCGCGCGGGCCGAGCCCACGCAGCGGGAGGCCGAGCTTCTCGCCGCCGCGGTCCGATCGCTCGAGCGCATGCTCGCGACGGGACCTGCGGGCGGCGAGGGGAACCGCTAGGCGGCCGGTGCTTCGGCTGCGACCTGCTTCGCGCCCTTGCGGCTCTTCGTCCAGGCGTCGAAGTGATCCTTGCAGAGGCCGTGCTGGAAGACCTTCTTCTTGCACTCCTCCTTGCCGCAGGTCTTCCATCGGCGGGGCACGGCCTCGACCTCGCCACGCCGCCACTTGGAGTAGTGGAAGAAGCAGAATCCCTTGGCGCGGTAGCCGCGCTTGCAGCCCTGGATCTTGCAGGTCTTCTTGCCGGCGCCCTTGGCCTTCGG
>CAIQRS010000147.1 GCA_903874275.1 uncultured Anaeromyxobacter sp. | reverse complement strand
CCTCCACGCGCGCAACCTGCGCGAGGACCATTCCTGGGCCCACCGCCGCAAGCGACAGGATGGTCGGGACAAGTAGCCAGTGCACACGCAACGGCCAGGCAGGAGTCACCATGGCAACCTCCAGCGAGAGAATGGTTCCGAGAGGCTGTACGCGGCGGCCGAACTCTTCGGGTTGGCGCCCGCGACCACGTCATCGTCGGCGCGGACGGGCTTCCTACTTGGCCTTCCTCGAACTGGCCGGCCTCGGCTTCAGCCGCCGAGAAGTGCCGGCGGTGCGCTTCCTGGCAGCCACCTCGGGAACCTTCGCCTCGACTGGCCGGAGCCTCATCGATCTGGCCAGCATGGCCCGGCCCTGCGTGACCTGCTCGGCGGACCTCGTCGTCGCAGACTGCTTCCTCTCGACACCGGCCACGCGCTCCCGTTCCTTGGTCACCTGGCCGTAGGTCTTCTTCATGCTGGGAGCCCCGCCCGCCTTCACGTCGGCCTTCGCCTTCAAGCGTCTCACCTCTCGGACCATGGCGTTCTCCTCCGTGTGCGCGTCGAAGCATACATGCCGCCCGATCCTGGTGCCATGTCACGCCGACCAACTTCCGCACAAACCCTTCACGCGGCTTCGCACCGTCCTCCCTGCACCGCCGGGGGGGGCCTCCGCGCCATCCACGCGGTCGAACGTGAAGTCGGCAGCGTCGGTGCAGTTGGGGAAGTCGGCCTGGACGCCGCCTCCCTCTCCTTCCCTCGAGTTGCACCCGACCAAGACCTTCGGCCCAATACATGGGCGCCGTCACCCAACGTATCGCCACCGTCGAGTGTGGGCCCGCTTTCAACAGAATCACCGGTGCCCAGGGCCCCGCATGACGGCGCTCCCAGGGGGCGGCGACAGACGGTACCCGAGGGTATCGCCCGTGTCGCTCTACGACGGTTCTTTGCGTGGCCTTTGCCGCCTCCGGCATCGATCGCACTCTTGATCACCTCTATGACCGAGTCGACGCGGCCCTTGGGGCCAGAAGGCTTCACGGTTTGTCCTCTCCCAGAGGCATTGGTGTTCAGGCTCCCAGTCGAACACTGCGACTCCCGAGGCAGCAGGGGACCTAGAGTCCGAAGGCCATTACGGCCTCCTCCATCTGGGCCTTTGCATTCGCTAGCGCGCTTTCGACGGCTGCCACGTCGCCGTAGCCCGCGCCCTTGACCGAGATGGATCGCGCTCCGCACGAGCGCTGCGGCTCAAGTTGCAAGCACTTGATATCAAGCTGCACGGATGCGGTCTTCAACCCCTCGAACTGGTCGTTCGCAGTGACGGTCGAGGCGGTTCGTCCGATGACGACGACGCCTACACGCTCGGACAAAAGAAGATCCTGCGCCACGCCCCAGTCACCATCGAAGAGCGCGGCCGCCTTCCCACTCTGGATGAAGGCTGGTTTGAAGAATCCACGGATGGGTTCCACTCTGCGCGCCAGCAGCGCCTGCTGGATGGATTCTTCCAGGTTGACGCCCGAGGCGTCGTTGGCCAAGACGAGGACGGCGGCAGTCTTCCCCTTGTCCTTCGAGTCAACGGCTGGGCCGACATAGGCGTCCGCTGCGGACCTGCGAGCAGCAGCGATGCTGGCCTCCTTGTCCTGCCTCTCCTTGCCTGATCGCTCCTTAGCCTGCCTCCCGACCTCGGCGACGACCTCCTTGGTGACCGGCTTCAGTCCGGCGCTGTACGCAGGGTGAAATCCCCCGGACGAGAAGAGTTCGATCTGTCCCGAATCGTTCCGGAGGTACCAGACCTTGGGCTCGCCGGTGAGGGTGTCGAAGAAGACGATCTCCGAGGGGTCCTCGTACACGATGAGCTTGGGGGCGAGGCCGAGCTCACGGCGCTTCACGTTGGCGATCAGTTCGGGCGTCACCGGCCTCAGTGGAATGCCGTACTTCGGATCGACCCCCGACGTATCGAAGAAGCGGATGCCCTCCGGCGTGATCGCGTAGAACTTGGTCGCCTCGACGGTCCTGGAGTTGTGGTGGAAGTACTGGTCGCGGCTCGCCACGTGCATGACGAGGAAGAATCCAGCGACGTAGACGATGGCGATTCCCCAGGCCACCTTCTTCGGCATGAGTCCAGCTGCAGTGAACGGCCAGAGCTTCCCGATCTCGCGAAGGGCCAGGAAGAAGGGCGTCATCACCAGGATGAGGACCCCCTTCACCAGGTACGGGCTCGCCCCCGTGGCGTCGGTGATGCTGTCGAGGGCGAAATTGAAGGTACGGAAGACCGCGAAGTCCTTGAACCAGCCGAAGGCTCGCCACGCGACGAAGGCGAGTACACCCAAGACGAGAAGGGAAGAGATCCCCCAACGCAAGTAGTTGGGGCGCGGCCGGGGGTCGTCCATGCGCGGGGACCTCCGCTACTTGCCGGTCAGGTGGATGTCGGAGAGGTCGATGTATTCCATCGGCACGCGGCCACTACCGTCCGAAATGCCGCCTTTGAGCGAAAATGTGGAACCAGTCCCCGGGCCCTCGGTTACAAATTCGAATTCCACCCGCTTCTTGCCACCAACGACGGCCTGCTCGATTGAGGCCCACCTCTTTGCTCGCCAGGTTTCCCCCTCCTCGTCGATGAGTGTCCACTGCGAGGGATTGCCAAGGTAGATGAACGAAATCTCCTTCGAACTCGTGTTCGTTACGCTGAATACTGCTACCAGAGTGTTCTTCGTCTTCTTTGCCGACTCGGCAGTGACGACGAAGTTCGCGCCCTCCCACCTGGGCTTCCCGCCCCTGGACGGCGCCTTGGCTTGACCTGATGCTGCCGGGGCGGTCGCGGACGGCGACGCTCCCGTAGAGGTTCCGATCCCCTTTGCGAGCTGACTGATCCCCTCATTTCGTAGGGGCAAGTTCTTGAAATCCGGGGTCGAGGGGATCACGCTGCGACCTCGTGAGCGACCATCCCCTCGACCGCGACCGAATCACGAAGCTCGTCTCCACCATCTTCGCCGACGACCTGCACGCCAAGCGCGTGGCGTCCCTGGCCAACGCCGCGGTGGGCGTTCTGGAGGGCGCGGCGCTGGGCATCCACGCCATCGGTCGGGCGCTGGCCTTCCACTCCGGCCTGGACTCGCGCCATGCGGTGAAGCAGGTGGACCGTCTGCTCAGCAACACCGGTGTCGACGTGTGGAGCCTCTTCGCCCGCTGGGTTCCGTTCGTCGTGGCCGACCGGCAGGAGATCGTCGCCGCACTCGACTGGACCGACTTCGACGCCGACGACCAGTCCACGCTGGCGCTCTCGATGATCACCAGCCACGGCCGCGCCACGCCGCTGCTCTGGAAGACCGTCATGAAGTCTCAGATGAACGGCTGGCGCAACGAGCACGAGGACGTCCTCCTGGAGCGATTCCGTGAGGTCCTGCCCGAGGGAGTGAAGGTGACCGTGCTCGCCGACCGCGGCTTCGGGGACCAGGCGCTCTACGAGCTCTTGAAGGACCAGCTCGGTCTCGATTTCGTCGTGCGCTTCCGCGGCATCGTGAAGGTCGAGAGCGCCGACGGGGACATGAAGGCGGCGAAGGACTGGGTTCCCGCGAACGGCCGGCCCCTCCTGCTTCGCGGAGCCAAGGTCACCACCAAGGGCCGGGAGCTGGGCGCCGTCGTGTGCGTGAAGGCGAAGGGCATGAAGGACGCCTGGTGCCTCGCCACCAGCCACGGCGACAAGCCCGCCTCGGAGATCGTGAAGCTCTACGGCAAGAGGTTCACCATCGAGGAGAGCTTCCGGGACCAGAAGAACCTCCGCCTCGGCATGGGGCTCTCCGACACCCGCATCGGCTCGCCGCTGCGCCGCGACCGGATGCTGCTCATCAGCGCCATCGCCATCGCGCTCCTGACCATCCTCGGCGCCGCCGGCGAGGCCACGGGACTCGACCGGACGCTCAAGACCAACACGGTCAAGCACCGGACGCTCTCGCTCTTGAACCAGGGCCTCTTCCACTACGCCGCCCTTCCCAGGATGAAAACCGAACGCGCCGAACTCCTCATGGCCAAGTTCGGCGAGATGCTTCGTGAACAGGCTGTCTTCCGCGATGTCTTCGGGCTCATCTGAAAATGAGGGGATGGCTCAGCTTTGCGAGCAGTTCCTCCACCGCCTTCGTCTTCGGAATGTCGACGGACGTCGCGGCCAGCATCTTTGCAGTGCTGGCATCCAGCGCCTTCGTCGCAAGGCTCACGCTGTCGCCAAAGGCCGTGAGCGTTCCCGTGACCAGCACCTGAACACCGGCGATCTGACCCAGCTTTCGGGCCGTCTGGGGGTCGATCAGCCCGGTCGCCGAAAGCTTGTGCTCCGCCATCAGGGCCTTCAGGTGCGTCCTGTCGATGACCTCGAAGCTGGTCGCCTCCGAAGCGAGCGCCACCGACATCTGCTCGGCCAGGAAGCGCCCGAGCTCGGTCGCGTTGCCCTGAAGATCCGTGAAGTCCACCACCGCAACCGTCTTCTTCCCCGACTTGGTGATCTTCTCGGAGAGCTTCGCCGCGGTGCTCCTTACCTCCTGCTGGTAGGCCGAAGCACTTGTTGCGACCAACAGCGCCCCGATGGAGGCCGCGAGCGTGGCGGCGCGAAGCCCCCGTTTCACCAGGCGAAGCCACGGCATGCGTTCACGATGAGAGTTCAGTTCCATCGGGATTTCGGTCCTTTCGTCAGTTGGTTCCGGAGGAACAAAGCTCCACCTTCCAGCCCCGGGAGCGGATGATCTCGTCCAGGACCTTGGGGACTGCATCCGCCCCCAGCATCCGCATCGCGTCCTGGGCTGCTGCCCCGGGGGAATCACCGCCGCCGACCACAACCTCCGAGGCGCTCGCGACGACCGCGGTCGATTCGCCCACCTTCATGGACCCGGAGAGGTGTCCTCGCACGACGAAGAAGCCAGGGATGGCGCTGGCGGGAGGATCGAGCCGGGTCACGAGCGTCAGGGTAGCGTTCGGTGTGGCGGAGCCCTCCGCTGTGCCGATTCCTGAGCGGGACAAGCAACTCATTGCTTGGCGTCGGAGCGCGTCGGCTCCCGGTCCCGCCCCGACCTGCACCTCGATCAGGGTCTGCGCCGCCTGCTCGGTCGCCCGGCGCCGGAGCTGAACCGAGGGCGTGGCTTGTACCGTCACCTCGCCTCGGGACACCACCCGTGCGACTGGAGACTCCTCCTCGACGGCGGCGGCGAGCACCGCCGCCTGTGCGAGGGAGGCGGCCGCGTCCAGGTGGCGGCGCTCCGAAGATGCGTCCGCTGCCTTCTTCTCCAGCGTCGCGATCTCGGAGCACTTTCCTGACAAGCGCGCCTGAGCGGCGGCGGCGTAGGCGCGACGGTCCAAGGCGAGTAGCACATACGTCTGGTCGCCCCTGACACACGACGCCTTGATCTCCGCGCCCTCCAGGGTCGCTGACGTCTTGGAGGTCGATATTGCATCGATCTTCTGGTTCTCCGATGCGCGTCCATCCACCACGGTTGCGGACTGCTTGGAGCGGAGCGCAGATGCGACGGTCACACTGATCTCCGACGACATCGCAGTGAGCGCAACCTGCCTCGCGTGTTGGATGGCGAGCGGTCCGGTACCTGGAGCAGAGCCGATTCCGACGAGATAGGCCGAACCTAGCCCGGCCTGTTCCGGTCCGCTTGTCCAAGGGCCACATTCCCCCGCGGAGGACCGCAGCGCGAACACACCGAACGCGACGGCGATGGTAGGGCGCAGTCGGTGTAGGCGACGAATCCAGTCTCCAGGCGAGTTACCATCGGTGGAGGCCATCTGATGTTCGTCAGAAACGTTCACGGCGAAGTCATCAGACAGGAGCCGAGCGATGGAGTCTAGCCGGGCATCCATCAGGGGGGGCGGGACCCTCACGACCTTGGAGCGGCGCCCGTCGATAGGTCAATCGCATTTGGACGACCGTGTCGGGAAATGTGACCGCAGCCGGGCCGGCTCAGGTGGGCATCGACGCCAAGCGTCGGGCGCGAGTCCGAGCCACTTGGAGGAGTTGGGTATCCGGTTGTCAGTCGGCTCCGTGCGGGCTCGCTCGTAGACCGCGACCAGATCCTTCGAGAGGTAGACGGGCTCCGAGCTAGCTTCGGCCTCCTGGCGAAGACCGGCGAGCCAACCCAGGGGGTCCTTCTGGTACTCGTTCAGCGCGGCATGGGCCGTGGCCTCATCGTGGCCAACCGCGTTGCACGGGAGAGCCCCGTTCGACCGCTTCGTCAGGTGGAACTTCGGCGTTCCATCGGCCCCGCGCCTGATTGCACCGCCAGTCCACTTCGTCCCGGCCTCGACGACCTTCCCGCGCCCGACCATGCTCCGACTCCCTTGACGACGAAGCGACATGAACGCGTCATGAGGGTCAATCTGCTAGGTTAACTACCTGATTTTTAAGTGGCCCCGACGTGACTCGAACACGTGGCCTACGGTTTAGGAAACCGCCGCTCTATCCACCTGAGCTACGGGGCCAAAGCACACCGAGAGGGCCTGAAATACCCCTTACGGTCGCGCCCCGCAAGGAGCGTCGCCGCGAAATGACCATGCCTCGCGGGTTCCGATAGGATGCCCGGGTGACCCGAGAGCCGTTCCTGCGGACGCGAGCCGGCCGTGTGTCGCTGCTCGCGATGCTCCTGGTGGACGTCTTCATCCTCCCGGTCTTGCTCTCGGCCGACGTGATCCCGAAGCGGCTCGGCGACGTGGTCTTCGCCATCACCATGCTCGTGGGCATGAACGCCACTGGCCGGGGCGAGGGGCGACGGGCCGTCTTGCTCGTCGCGATGGCGGCCTTCGGCATCCAGTTCTTCCGCTTCGTGGACAAGTCCCAGACGCTCGTGATCCTGGACGCCGTGCTCTCGGCGATCGCCCTCGGCATGTTCGCCGGGCTCGTCCTCCTGGACGTCTTCCACAACGAACCGGGGCCGGACCGGCTCATCGACGTGATCCTCGCCTACCTCCTGGTGGGTGCCACCTTCGCCTTCCTCTACGAGGCGGTGAACGAGATCGTCCCCGGCTCCCTCACCATGGAGGGGCGCAAGTTCACCGTGGCCGACTACCCCTACTTCAGCTTCACCACCATGACGAGCGTGGGCTTCGGCGACGCGCTGCCCCGGACCTCCGTGACGCGGGCCATCGCCATGGCGCAGGCCCTCACCGGGCAGCTCTACGTGGCGGTGCTCATCGCACGATTCGTGAACGCGAGCCGCTCGCAGCGCGGTGCGCCCCCGTGATCGATGCCCGCGCGTCGATCGACAGGGACGGCGACGGCACGTTGCTCGTGCGCGTCTCCGGCGACTGGTCGCTCGAGACCACCACCCCCGCCCCGGCCGCCGCCGAGCGGGAGGTGAAGCAGGACCCGCCCGAGCGCCTGGTCTTCCAGGCGGTGGACCTCGGCCACTGGGACTCCTCCCTGGTCTCCTTCCTGGTCTCCATCGCCGAGGTGGCCCGAGGCGAGGCGCTGGCCGTCGACACGACCGGGCTCCCCCGCGGCCTGCAGCACCTCCTGGCCCTGGCCGCAGGCCCCCGGAGGCCGCTGCCCCCTCCCCCACCCCACCAGCCCCTGCCCACCCGCATCGGCGTGGCCGGCATCGACCTGGGGGAGCACGCCGCCGGCATGCTCGACTTCGTCGGCCGGGCCTCGCTGGCGGTGAAGGACGTCCTCATCGGGCGCGGCCACTTCGAGCTGCGGGACTTCGGGCTCCTCCTCGAGCAGACGGGAGGGGCCGCGCTGCCGCTCGTGGCGGTGATCAACTTCCTGGTGGGCGCGGTCCTGGCCTTCCTGGGCGCCGTCCAACTCGAGCAGTTCAACGCCACCATCTACGTGGCGAACCTGGTCGGCGTGGGCACGGTCCGCGAGACCGGCGCCCTCATGACCGGGATCGTCATGGCCGGGCGGACCGGGGCCTCCTTCGCGGCCGTGCTCGGAACCATGACGGTGAACTCCGAGGTGGACGCCCTCGAGACCATGAACTTCCCTCCCATGGAGTTCCTGGTGGCGCCCCGCATTCTGGCGATGCTCCTGATGATGCCGCTCCTCGTCCTCTACGCCGACCTCTTCGGCATCCTGGGCGGGTACGTGGTAGCGGTCGGGCTCCTCGACCTCACCCCGGCGCTGTACCTCACCCAGACCCGCGAGGCCATGACCCTCTCCGACGTGATGGTGGGGCTCCTCAAGGCCCCGGCGTTCGGAGCGGTGGTCGCGCTGGCCGGCACCTATTTCGGGATGAACACCGGGCGCACCGCCTCCTCGGTGGGCGTCTCCACGACCCGCGCGGTGGTCTCCGGGATCCTGCTCGTCATCGTGGTGGACGCCATCCTCACCGTCTTCTTCTACGCCGTGAACCTCTAGGCTCCCCGTGCCCGATCCCACGCCCGACACCGACTTCGTGGAGGTTCGCGGGATGACCATGGCCTACGGCGACTTCGTCGTGCAGGAGGACGTCACCTTCTCGATCCGGCGCGGGTCGGTCTTCGTGGTCATGGGGGACAGCGGGAGCGGCAAGAGCACCCTCATGCGCCACATGATCGGCCTCGACCGGCCGGCAAAGGGCGACGTCCGCTACGCCGGCGTCCCCTACTGGAGCTCCTCCGAGCAGGACCGGCGGGGCCTGCGCCGCCGGTTCGGGGTTCTCTTCCAGGGCGCCGGGCTCCTCAGCTCCATGACGCTGGCCGAGAACATCACGCTCCCCCTCGTCCAGCACCTCCGCGTGCCCAAGGGGGAGGCCCGGGAGGTCGCGGTGACCAAGCTCGAACTGGTCGGCCTGGGCGGCTTCGAGGACAGCTACCCTGCCCAGGTGAGCGGCGGGATGCGCAACCGGGCCGGCCTGGCCCGCGCGCTGTCGCTCGACCCCGACATCCTCTTCCTCGACGAGCCGTCGGCCGGGCTCGACCCGCTCTCGTCGCGCCACCTCGACGACCTGATCCTGGAGCTGCGCTCCAGCCTGGGGACCACCTTCATGGTGGTCACGCACGAGCTCCCCAGCATCTTCGCCATCGCCGACGACGCCATCTTCCTCGACGGGGAGCGCCACCGCATGGTGGCGCGCGGCCCGCCGAAGGAGATGGCCGAGACCACCACCGATCCCAAAGTGAAGGCCTTCCTTCAGCGGGGGCAGTACCCATGACGAGAGCCAATCCCAAGGTGGTCGGAGCCTTCATCATCGGCGGCACGCTGCTCTTGCTCCTGGCCATCGCCGCGCTGGTCTCGGGCAAGTTCTTCACCCACAGCACCACGCTGGTGAGCTTCTTCCCGGAGTCGGTTCGCGGGCTGCAGATCGGCTCACCGGTGACCTTCCGCGGCGTCCCGCTGGGGCAGGTCACCGCCATCGAGGCCTACATGGTCCACAAGGACGGCGGGATCGACATCGAGGTCACCTACCAGGTGAACCTCGACCGCATCCACGACCCGGCCGGCACGGTGCGCGAGCTCAGGGCCCAGTCGCCCACCGAGGCCGCCAGCTTCCTCATCGGCAAGGGGCTGCGGGCCGAGCTGCAGAGCACCAGCATGGTCACCGGGCAGCTCTACATCGACCTCGACTTCCACCCCGATCAGCCGCCACGCACGGTGGAGATCACCACCGTCCACCCCCAGATCCCCACCGCCCCCACCAAGTTCCAGGTCCTGAGCAGCCGGGTGGAGAAGCTCGCCAACTCCATCTCCGAGCTCCCCTTCGACGAGATCGCCCGGAACCTCTCCGACACGCTGGTCGCCTTCCGCGACCTGGCGCGGGGGCCGGAGGTCCGCGCCGCGCTGGCCGCGGCGGGGAACGCCGGCAAGGACGTCTCGAAGACCCTGGGCAACGTGGACCGGCTGGTGGCCGACCTGCGCGGGAAGGTGAGCGACGCCGACGTGAAGCTGGTGGTGGCCGACCTCCACCGGACCCTGGAGGCCGCCCAGAAAGGGCTCACCCAGATCCAGCAGACCCTGGCCGGCACCTCGGGAGCCCAGCGCGAGTTCTCCCACACCCTCTCCGAGATCTCCCGGGCCGCCGCGGCGGTGCGGGTCCTCGCCGAGTACCTGGAACGAAACCCGTCCTCCCTGCTGGAGGGCAAGCCGTCTCCGCCCAAGTGAGGCCATCCATGCGATCCCTCCCGCCCATCCTGCTCGCCGCCGCGCTCGTCACCACGGGCTGCTTCGGCACCTCCCCTCCGGCGCGCTTCTACGTGCTCTCGGCCAGCGCACCGGCCAACACGGCCGTCCCGTCCACCGGCCCCGAGGGCACGCTGGGCGTCTTCCCCACCCGGGTCGCCGAATACCTCGACCGGCCGCAGATCGTCACCTTCCTGGGCGACAACACCGTCGACCTGGACGAGTACGCCCGCTGGGCCGAGCCGCTGGGGGCCGGAGTCACCCGGGTGCTCGCCCAGGAGCTCTCGTCGCTCCTCCCCGGCTGGCGGGTGCTCCCCCAGCCCTGGGACCCGGTGGTGCCGCTCCGCGCCCGTGTGGTCGTGGGAGTGACGGCGCTGGGGTGGAACGCCGCCGGGGAAGCCCGGCTGGAGGCCAACTGGGCGGTCCTCTCCGGCGGGGGTGAGGAGGCCCTGGCGCGCGGGCGGGTGGTGCTGCGGCGCACCGCCTCCGGTCCCGGCGCGGCGCCAGCGGTGGCCGCCACGAGCGCGCTCGTCACCGATCTGGCCCACGACATCGCCTCGTCGATCCGGGCGCTGCCCGCCGCGAGGTAGCCCGCGGGGCGCGGGCCGGGCGGGCGCTCCTAGGCGCGCAGCGAGACCTTCTCGCGCCGTCCCTCCCCGAAGAACTCCTCGAGCTCGTCGCGGCGGGCCAGCGTGTCCTCGTACCCCAGCTCGAGGAGCCGTCCCACGTAGACCGGCTCGAACGCCAGGTAGCTGAGCAGGTCGGAGCCCGAGTCGGCCTGTGCGCCGATCCCGGAGAGGACGTAGCGGAGGAAGCGCGGGAAGCGGCGGTACTGATCGCCGGCCAGCTGTCCGAGGTCGCGGGAGGGGCGCAGCACCAGCGTCGGGATGACCCGCAGCGTGCCCCGGCGGTCCTCGGGCATCCGGTCCACCAGCCGGTTCACCATGTCGAGGCGCTCCACGTCGGCCTCGATGGTCTCGAGGAAGACCGCATTGAGGAGCGTGCCGGCGATCTGCGAGGGCGGGAGGGCCTCGCGCCCCCCCGGGTGGCGCTGCGGACGAAGCTCGGAGGGCTCCCGCCAGCGACGGACGCCCACCACGAGGAGCCGCTCCGCCCCCATGTGGATGGCCGGCGAGAGCGGGGCCGTCATGCGGACGCTGCCGTCGCCGTACCAGGCGCCCTGGATCCGCACCGGCGGGAAGAAGATGGGGATGGAGGCCGAGGCCATCACGTGGTCGAGCCGGATCTGGGCGCGCACGCCCACGCGGGTGGAGCGCACCCAGGGCTCGATGCCGGGCGCGCCGTCGAAGAAGGTCACGGCGGCGTTGGTGGCGTAGCTCGTGGCGGTGACCGCGAACCCGTGGATGGCCCCCGAGGCGATGTTCCGGCGCAGGTCGGCGAGCGGGAGTCGCTCGTGGAGGAAGTCGCGGAGCGGCGTGGCGTCGAGGAGGAAGTTGATGCGGCTGCGCTGGAAGAGCCCGCCCGCCGAGAGGTCGCGCATCCAGCGGGTGCCGATGCCGATCATGCGGGCGCCGTCGGTGCGGAAGACACGCTCGGGCGATAGGTCGAGCCACAGTTCGCGCAGCCGGTGGCTGGCGTCCTCGAAGTCGCCGCGCCAGGCGCCCAGGAAGGCGGCGTTCAGCCCGCCCGCCGAGACCCCGCACAGCGTGCGAAAGGGCACGGCGCCGGGCGGGAGGACCTCGGCGAGCGCCATCAAGGCGCCCGCCTGGTACGCCGCCCTCGCTCCTCCGCCGGTGAGCACGAGTCCTACATGCACGCACCGGGAAGCGTACCACCCCGGGCCCCGGCTCGTCACGGAGGCGGATCCCGGGCCTCCTCCTCCCCCGCTGGCGGGATGGGAGGATGTGCGCAACGCCATTTTCTCCAAGTGAACGTCACCCGTCTCACCCATTTGACCGTGAGTCGATGTAGGGGCGAGTCGCGGCATTCCTCGTCACCCTCGGGAGGGACTGGTGGAATGCGCGGAAATGCAACAATCATGGGGCATGGAGAACGCCATCCGGACCGTGTCGATCGACGCAGAGCAGGTTCACCTCCAGTCCGAGCGCGAGGTGGACAGCGCCATCGACACGGTGGTGACCTTCGCCTTCGGCAACGCCGAGCCGCTCGACCGGTACCTGTTCCGCATCCGTGCCGCGCTCCCCACGCAACCCTCGGTGAAGGAGCTGGTGGAGGCGGTCTTCCAGGTGCGCGGCGAGCTGGGCCCCATCTCCGACGAGGGGACGCGTCGCCAGAACGCCGCCATGGCCATGGCCGCCTTCCTCTCCTCCGATCCCTCCGAGCTGGGGCTCCCGGCCGCCATGTTCCGCCTCGGCCCCGAGGTGTGGCTGACGCCCAGCCGCACGCCGCCGAGCTAGCGACCACGCACGCTCAGCGCGGGCCCAGCACCCGAAGCGCCCCGTCCACCGCCGCGAGCACGCCCGGGATCTCGGCGACGCCGTTGGGCCAGTGCGGCGAGAAGCGCAGCACTCCGTCGGGCGTGGAGCACGCGATCCCCCGCGACCGGAGCTCGCGGGCCAGCCCTGCCGCGGTGAACCCCGGCGGCGGCTCCAGCGAGAGGATCCCGGACCGCCCCTCCGGGTGCGGGGAGCGCAGGCTGCGGAAGCCCCGCTCCTCGAGGCCGGGCTCGAGGCGGTCGAGGTAGCCCCCCACGTGGGCGGCGATGGCCGGCACACCCAGGGAGAGCAGGATCTCCAGCGACGCCGCCAGCCCCGCCAGCGGCGCCTCGGGCATGCTCCCACCCTCGACCAGGTCGGCGCGCCTGCGGACGGGGCGATCGTAGCGGAGCAGCCCGGGCCCCTCTACGAGGAACCGCACCGGGTCCTCGTGGGAGAGCCAGCCGGCGGTGCGCGGGACGAGCGCGGCGGCGCGCTCCGGCTTCACGTAGAGAAAACCCGCCCCCAGGGCACCCATCAGCCACTTGTGGGCCCCGGCAGCCAGGTAGTCCACGCCCCGGACGTCGAGGGGCAGGCAGCCCGCCGCCTGGACCGCGTCCACGAAGATCTCCGCCCCGGCCGCTGCGCAGCGGGCCGCCATCGCCGCGACGGGCATGCGCAGCCCGCTCCGGAACTGGACCGCGCTCACCGCGAGGAGGCGCACGCCCCGGGAGAGCTCGGCGGCGAGGAGGGCCAGCCCCTCCTCCTCGGAGCGCAGGAAGGCCGAAAGGGGCACGAAGGCGGTGGTGAGGCCGAAGGCGGCGGCGGCCTGCTGCCAGGGGGTCACGTTGGCCGGGAACTCGCCGTCGAGGAGCAGGATCCGGTCCCCCCGGCGCCAGGGGAAGTCGAGGGCGATGGCCTGGATCCCGGCGCTGGTGTTGGTGGTGAGCGCGACGTCGGCCGGGGTGGCGCAGAGGAGCCCGGCGACGAGAGCCCGCAGCCGACCACGCCGCTCCAGCGCCGGCCCCACCGCGTCGCCGCCCCGCCGGGCGAAGCCGTCCACGGCCTCGTGCACGGCCATTCGCACCGGGTCGGAGGGCGGGGAGACCCCGGCGTGGTTCAGGTAGGCGCGCTGCTCGAGCAGCGGGAAGAGGGAGCGGTCGCCCAGCCGTGGTGCGGTCACTGCGCCGTGTACCCGCCGTCCATCACCGCCACCGAGCCGGTGATGGCAGCGGCCGCGTCGGACACCAGGAAGAGCGCGTATCCCACCACCTCGTCCACCTGGAGGAGCCGCCGCATGGGCACGAGCGGGTAGATGACGTCCTCCAGCACCTTCTCGAGAGGCACGTTGCGGGTGCGCGCCAGGGAGGCGAGTTGGTTCCGCACCAGCGGGGTGTCCACGTACCCGGGCGCCAGCGCGTTCACGGTGACCCCGTGGGGCGCGCCCTCGAGCGCCGTCACCTTGGTGAGGCCGATGACGCCGTGCTTGGCGCTGTTGTAGGCCGCCTTGCCGGCGAAGCCCACCAGGCCGTTGATGGAGGCCACGTTGAGGATGCGGCCGTAGCCCTGTCGCTTCATGACCGGGAAGGCCCTCTTGATGGCGTAGAACGGCCCGAAGAGCATGACCCGGACGAGCAGCTCGAACTTCTCCGAAGGGAAGTCCTCGATGGGCGAGACGTGCTGGAGCCCGGCGTTGTTCACCAGCACGTCGATCCTGCCGTGGGCCTGGACCGTGGCGTCGATGGCGGCGACGAGCGCCTCCTCTCGCCCCACGTCGGCCGTGAGCCCCATGGCCCCGCGCCCGATCCGCTCCGCGGCGGCGCGGGCGGCCGCGCCGTCGAGGTCGGCGATGGCGACCCTGGCCCCCTCCTCCGCCAGCCGCTCGGCGATCCGGAACCCGATGCCACCCGCTGCCCCGGTGACGAACGCCACCTTGCCCTCGAACCTGGAAGCCATGTTCCTCCCGGAAGGTCCTACGAGCGGAATCGCCGGGCGAGGTTCAGCGCCTCTCCCACGAAGCCGCGCCGGAACGCCAGCACGCCGACCACGAAGACACACCCGATGATCACCGTGACCCAGTCGCCGAAGCCGGTCAGGTAGTTCTCCATCGTGACCACGATGATCGCCCCGACCGACGGGCCCAGCACCGTGCCCATCCCGCCCAGCAAGGTCATGAGCACCACCTCGCCCGACTTGTGCCAGTGCACGTCGGTGAGGGTCTCGAACTGCATGGCCAGCGCCTTGGTGGCGCCGGCCAGCCCGGCCAGCCCGGCCGAGATCACGAAGGCGAGCAGCTTGTAGCGGTCCACGTCGTAGCCCAGGGAGAGCGCCCGGGGCTCGTTGTCCTTGATGGATCGGAGCACGTGGCCGAACGGGGAGTGGATGGTCCGGTGGATCACCGCGAATCCCACCAGGAAGATGGCGAACACCAGGTAGTACATGGCGAAGGAGTTCTCGAGCCGCACCAGCCCGAGCAGCCGACCGCGGGGGATGCCCTGCAGGCCGTCCTCACCCCCGGTGAATGGGAGCTGGACCGCCAGGAAGTAGACCATCTGGGCGAACCCCAGCGTGATCATCGCGAAGTAGATCCCGGAGCGGCGGATGGCCAGGCTGCCGATGACGAACCCCAGGACCGTGGCCACCGCGGTCCCCGCCAGGATGGCCAGGAGCGGGTCCACACCCCAGGCCTTGGCGGCGTGGCCGGCCACGTAGCCCGCCGATCCCAGGAAGGCGGCGTGGCCGAAGGAGAGGAGGCCGGTGTAGCCGAGCAGCAGGTTGAACGCGCTGGCGAAGAGCGCCATGCACAGCACGTTCATGAGGAAGACCGGGTAGACCACGAAGGGCGCGGCGAGTCCCACCGCCACCAGCGTGGCCCAGCCCATGAAGATGGCCTGGCCCGACCACCTGCGCGGCGACGGGACGGTCACTTCTGCCTCCCGAAGAGCCCGGCGGGACGGACCAGCAGGACCAGCGCCATGATGATGAAGACCACCGTGGAGGCCGCCGGCGGGTAGAGGTACTTGGTGAGCCCCTCCACCAGCCCGAGCCCGAGCCCGGTGACGATGGAGCCGAAGATCGAGCCCATGCCCCCGATCACCACCACCGCGAAGACCACGATGATGAGGCTCGACCCCATGCCCGGGCTCACCTGGTAGATGGGGGCGGCCATCACCCCGGCGAACCCGGCCAGCGCGACCCCGAAGCCGTAGGTGAGGGTGAGCATCACCGGGACGTTGACGCCGAAGGCCTGCAGCAGCCGGGGGTTCTCGGTCCCGGCCCGGAGGTAGGCGCCCAGCCGGGTGCGCTCGATGACGAACCAGCTGGCCAGGCAGACCGCCACCGAGACCACGACCACCCAGGCCCGGTAGCGCGGAAGGAACATGAAGCCGAGGTCGGATCCCCCCTGGAGCAGCTCGGGGACCGGGTAGCCGTTCCCGGAGTTCCCGAACTGGTGGTGGAAGAGCCCCTCGATGATCAGCGTCAGGCCGAAGGTGAGGAGAAGGCCGTAGAGGTGGTCGAGCTGGTAGAGGCGCCGGAGCATGGTCCGCTCGATCACCACGCCCAGGAGCCCCACGGCGAGCGGCGCGAGGAGGAGGGCGCCCCAGTACGGGACGCCCAGGTAGTGCAGGCCCATCCAGGCTGCGAAGGCGCCCGTCATGTAGAGCGCCCCGTGGCTGAAGTTCACCACGTTGAGCAGGCCGAAGATGATGGCCAGCCCGAGCGACAGCAGCGCGTAGAACGAGCCGTTGATGAGCCCGACCAGCAGCTGTCCGAACAAGGCCCGCATCCGCTTCCCTCCCCCTCCCCGCCCTCAGGTCACTTCTTCACGGCGAGCGGGCACTTCTGGGCCTCCACCGAGGGGAAGGCCTCGGCGGCGGGGATCTTCTTCACGACCTTGTAGTAGTCCCAGGGGTACTTCGACTCGGCCGGGGTCTTCACCTGGACCAGGAACATGTCGTGCCGGTGCAGGCCGTCCGGGCCGATGACTCCGCCGCGGGAGAAGAAGTCGTTCACCGGGGTGGCCTTCATCTTGGCGATGACCGGGTCGGCCGCGTCGGTGCCGACGGCCTTCACCGCGTTGAGGTAGTGGGTCACCGCCGAGTAGAGGCCGGCCTGCACCATGGTGGGCATGGCCTTCTTCTTGTTGTCGGGGTGGTTCTGGAAGCGCTTCGCCCAGGCGCGGGTCTGCTCGTCGAGGTCCCAGTAGAAGGCGGTGGTGAGGTACATGCCCTTGGCGATGTCGAGCCCCAGGCTGTTCACGTCGGAGATGAAGACCAGCAGGCCGGCCAGCGTCTGCTTGGGGGTGACGCCGAACTCCTTGGCCTGCTTGATGGTGTTGATGGTGTCGGCGCCGGCGTTGGCCATGCCGATCACCTTGGCGCCCGAGGCCTGGGCCTGGAGCAGGTAGCTGGAGAAGTCGGAGCTGCTCTGGGGGTGGCGGACCGCGCCCAGCACCTTGCCGCCCGACGCCTTCACGACCGCGGCGGTGTCCTCCTCCAGCGACTTCCCGAAGACGTAGTCGGCGGTGATGAAGTACCAGCTGTCCCCGCCGGCCTTCACGACCTCGCGCCCGGTGCCGTTGGCCAGCGCCCAGTTGTTGTAGGTGTAGTGGATGTTGTAGGGGGTGCACTTCTCGCCGGTGATGGCGGTGGTGGCCGGGCCGGAGAGGAGCGTGATGCGCTTCTTCTCCGCCGCCACCGGCATGACCGCCATGGCGGTCCCGCTGTTCACCATGTCCACGGCGATGTCCACCTGGCCCTCGTCGAACCACTTGCGGGCGGTGTTGGAGGCGATGTCGGCCTTGTTCTGGTGGTCGGCCGAGACCACCTCGATGGGCTTGCCGGCCACCTTGCCGCCGAAGTCGTCCACCGCCATCTTCACCGCCAGCACCGAGCCGGAGCCGGAGAGGTCGGAGTAGAAACCGGTCATGTCGGTGAGGACGCCGATCTTCACCACGTTGTCGGAGATGGGATCGGCCGCGCGGGACGGCGCCGCGGCCAGGGCCAGCAGCGCCACCAGGGAGATTCGAAGGATGCGGTTCATGTTGCTTCCTTTCCTGTGCTGTGAGCCCCCGGCTAGACGCCGAGGAACCGGTGCAACTGCTCGGTGCGGGACGAGAGCGCGTCCCGCGGGATCATGTCCACGATGCGTCCGTGCTCCACGAGGAAGTGCCGGTCGGCGAGCGGCGCGGCGAAGCGGAAGTTCTGCTCCACGAGCACGACGGTGTAGCCCCGCTCGCGCAACTGGAGGACCACCCTCCCGAGGGCCTGGACGATGACCGGTGCCAGCCCCTCGGTGATCTCGTCGAGCAGGAGCAGCCGGGCGCCTGCGCGGAGGATGCGGGCCATGGCGAGCATCTGCTGCTCGCCCCCCGACAGCCGCGTGCCCGGGCTGCGGCGCCGCTCCTCGAGGTTGGGGAACATGGCGTAGATCTCCTGGACCGACATCCCGGCGTCGCCCACCTTGGGGAGCAGCAGGAGGTTCTCCTCGGCGGTCAGGCTGGCGAAGATGCCCCGCTCCTCCGGGCAGTACCCGACCCCGAGGCGGGCGATGCGGTGGGGCGCCATGCCCACCGTCTCCCGCCCCCGGATCTCGATGGAGCCGGTGCGCCGCCCCACGAGGCCGAGGATCGAGCGGAGCGTGGAGGTGCGCCCCGAGCCGTTTCGCCCCAGCAGCGTGACCACCTCGCCCTCCGCCACCTCGAGGTCCACGCCGTGCAGCACGTGTGACTCGCCGTAGAAGGCGTTCAGGTCCCGGATGCGCAGCACCGGCGCGGAGGCAGCCATGCTCACGCGGCGCTCCCCATGTAGGCCTCGCGGACCGCCGGGTCGGCCGAGACCGTCGCGTAGGTCCCCTCGGCCAGCACGCTCCCGCGGGCCAGGACCGTGATGGTGTCGCAGAGGTCGGCCACCACCGAGAGGTTGTGCTCCACCATGAGGACGGTGCGCCCCCGGGCCACACGCCGGATGAGCTCGGCGACCCGCCCGACGTCCTCGTGCCCCATGCCCGCGGTGGGCTCGTCGAGGAGCAACACCTCCGGCTCGAGCGCCAGCGTGGTGGCCAGCTCCAGCGCGCGCTTGCGCCCGTAGGGGAGCTCGCCAGCCGGCACGTCGGCCAGGTCCTGGAGGTCCACGTCGCCGAGGAGCGCGCGGGCCCGGTCGTCGAGCACCGAGAGGCTGCTCGCCGGCGACCAGAAGCGGAAGGAGGTCCCGAGCGGGCGCTGCAGCGCGATGCGCACGTTCTCGAGGGTGGTGAGGCTCGGGAAGACCGCCGAGATCTGGAAGGAGCGCACCACCCCGCGGCGGGCCACCTGGGCCGGACGCAGCCGGGTGACGTCCTCGCCCCGGTGCAGGATGGTCCCCCGCGTGACCGGCAGGAACCGCGTCAGCAAGTTGAACATGGTGGTCTTGCCGGCGCCGTTCGGCCCGATCAGGCCGTGGATCGAGCCGCGCTTCACCTTGAGTGAGACGCCGGCGACCGCGACGAAACCCAGGAACTCCTTGGCGACGTCGCGGGTCTCGAGGATGAGGTCGTCTGGCATGTCGGTGGGCGGGATGCGCAGCCGGAATCTTTAGGCACACCCCGGGCGGTTGTCGAGCCCCCGTCGGCCCTTGACGCGTCGCGCCAGCACGGCGGGCTCGAAGATTTTCCTCTCCGACCTTTGCGAAGGCCGGTTGCGGTGCGGTACCGTCGCGCGCACATCACCTCGTCCTCCGGAGGTCGTCGATGCAGGTTTCCCGCAGAGGGTTCCTCAAGATCACCGCGTCGGGCATCGGCGCCACCACCGTCGGCGCCCTGGGATTCTCCGCCGAGCGCGCGGTGGCCGACGTCCGGCTCTTCAAGCTGGCCCACGCCAGCGAGACCCGCAACACCTGCCCCTACTGCTCGGTGGGATGCGGCGTGATCATCTACGCCCTCGGCGACCGGTCCAAGAACGCCCGCTCCGAGATCATGCACGTCGAGGGCGATCCCGACCACCCGGTCAACCGCGGCACACTCTGCCCGAAAGGGGCGAGCCTCCTCGACTTCATCCACAGCCCCACCCGGCTCAAGTTCCCCGAGTACCGCGCCCCCGGGTCGGCGGAGTGGAAGCGGGTATCCTGGGAGTGGGCCATCGACCGGGTGGCCCGCCTGATGAAGGAGGACCGCGACAAGAACTTCGTCGCGCAGAACGCCAAGGGGCAGACGGTGAACCGGTGGAACACCACCGCGTTCCTGGCCGCCTCGGCCTCCTCCAACGAGACCGGCTACGTCTTCCACAAGGTGATCCGGGCGCTCGGGGGGGTGGCCGTCGACAACCAGGCCCGTGTTTGACACGGCCCCACGGTGGCCGGTCTGGCCCCCACGTTCGGCCGCGGTGCGATGACCAACAGCTGGGTCGACATCAAGAACGCCGACCTGATCCTGGTGATGGGCGGCAACCCCGCCGAGGCCCACCCCTGCGGCTTCAAGTGGGTGCTGGAGGCCAAGGCCAAGAAGAAGGCTCGCCTCATCGTGGTGGATCCGCGCTTCACCCGGACCGCCGCGGTGGCCGACATCTACGCCCCGCTGCGGCCCGGGACCGACATCGCCTTCCTGGGCGGCGTCATCAACTACCTGCTCACCAACGACAAGATCCAGCACGACTACGTGAAGAACTACACGAGCGCGGCGCTGCTCGTGCGGGAGGACACCGGCTTCGAGGACGGCCTCTTCAACGGCTACGACGAGGCCAAGCGCAGCTACGACAAGTCCACCTGGACCTACCAGATGGACAAGGACGGCATCGCCAAGGTCGATCCCACGCTGCAGGATCCGAACTGCGTCTTCCAGCGGATGAAGAAGCACTACCTCCGCTACACGCCGGAGATGGTGGAACGCACCACCGGGACCCCGAAGGCCAGCTTCCTCAAGGTCTGCGAGGCCATCGCGACCACCGCGGTTCCCGACCGCACCATGACGAGCCTCTACGCGCTCGGCTGGACCCAGCACAGCGTGGGCTCGCAGAACATCCGGTCCATCGCCATCCTCCAGCTCCTCCTCGGGAACATGGGGATGGCCGGCGGCGGCGTGAACGCGCTCCGCGGACACTCCAACATCCAGGGGCTCACCGACCTGGGGCTGCTCTCCCATTCACTCCCGGGCTACCTGACCCTCCCCACCGACGGCGACCCCGACCTCAAGACCTACCTCGAGAAGCGCACGCCGAAGATGACGCGTCCGGGGCAGTTCAACTACTGGGGGAACTACCCCAAGTTCTTCGTCTCGCTCATGAAGGCCTGGTACGGGGCCGCGGCGACGAAGGAGAACGACTGGGCCTACGACTGGCTGCCCAAGATCGACGGCGCCTACGACGTGCTGCGCGTCATGGAGCTCATGTCGCAGGGCAAGGTGAACGGCTACGTCTGCCAGGGATTCAACCCGCTCTCGTCCTTCCCGGACAAGGCCAAGATCCTGGGTGGGCTCCGCAAGCTCAAGTTCCTCGTCACCATCGACCCGCTGGTGACCGAGACCTCGGAGTTCTGGCAGAACCACGGCGAGTTCAACGACGTCGATCCCGCGCAGATCCAGACCGAGGTGTTCCGCTTCCCCTCCTCGCTCTTCGCCGAGGAGAACGGCTCGCTGGTGTCGAGCGCCCGCTGGCTGCAGTGGCACTGGAAGGCGGCCGAGCCGCCCGCCGAGGCCAAGGGCGATCTCGAGATCGTCGCCGACCTCTACCTGGCCCTGAAGAAGCTCTACGCCAAGGATGGCGGCGCCCACCCCGAACCGGTCCTCAAGCTGGCCTGGCCGTACCGCATCGCCACGGCCCCGGCCCCGGAGGAGGTGGCCCGGGAGTTCAACGGTTCGGCCCTGGCCGACGTCCCCGACCCCAAGAACCCGGGCGCGTTCCTGGTCAAGCAGGGCGAGCAGGTGCCCGGCTTCGGCGTTCTCCAGGCCGACGGCACGACGGCCTGCGGCTGCTGGATCTTCGCCGGCAGCTGGACGCAGGCGGGCAACCAGATGGCACGCCGCGATCCCGCCGATCCCAGCGGCCTCGGCGTCACGCCGGGCTGGGCCTGGTCGTGGCCGGCCAACCGGCGGGTCCTCTACAACCGGGCCTCCTGCAACGCCGACGGCGTGCCCTACATCCCCACCCGCAAGCTCATCTGGTGGGGCGGCACGAAGTGGCTGGGCAACGACGTCCCCGACTTCAAGGCCGACTCGGCCCCCGCCGATGGCATGAACCCGTTCATCATGAACGGAGAGGGGGTGGCCCGCCTCTGGGCGCCCGCCATGGCCGACGGGCCGTTCCCGGAGCACTACGAGCCCTTCGACACGCCGCTCGCCAAGAACCCGTTCGGCAAGGTGCTGAACAACCCGGCCGCGCGGGTCTTCAAGGACGACTGGAAGGCCTTCGGGAAGCCCGACGAGTTCCCCTTCGTGGCCACCACCTATCGCCTCACCGAGCACTTCCACTTCTGGACCAAGCACGCCCGCATCCCGGCCATCCTCCAGCCGGAGGCCTTCGTGGAGCTCCCGGAGGGGCTGGCGAAGAAGAAGAACATCCGCAACGGCGAGATGGTGGTCGTGAAGTCGAAGCGCGGGCAGATCAAGCTGAAGGCGCTGGTGACGAAGCGCATGCCCACGCTCACCGTGGAGGGCAAGGAGGTCGAGGTGGTGGGGCTCCCCATTCACTGGGGGTTCGTGGGGCAGACGCGCAAGGGGTTCATCACCAACACGCTCACGCCTCCCGTCGGCGACGCCAACATCCAGACGCCCGAGTACAAGGCGTTCCTGGTCAACGTCGAGAAGGCCTAGGAGACCGCCATGGCGCTCGATTCCCAGGACATCCGGCTGCGCTCCGCCACCACCGTCGAGTCTCCCCCCTCGGCCCGCTCGTTCCGGCCCGAGGTGGCGAAGCTCATCGACATCTCCCGCTGCATCGGCTGCAAGGCCTGCCAGGCCGCGTGCATGGAGTGGAACGACCTGCGCGAGGAGGTCGGCACCTTCCAGGGCACCTACCAGAACCCGCTCGACCTCTCCGACCAGTCCTGGACGGTGATGAAGTTCGACGAGACCGTCATCGACGGCTCTCTGGCCTGGCTCATCTTCAAGGACGGCTGCATGCACTGCACCGATCCGGGCTGCCTCAAGGCCTGCCCGTCCCCGGGCGCGGTGGTCCAGTACGCCAACGGCATCGTCGACTTCCAGCAGGACGCCTGCATCGGCTGCGGCTACTGCATCACCGGCTGTCCCTTCGACATCCCGCGCCTCCGCAAGCAGGACGGTCGCGTCTACAAGTGCACGCTCTGCTCCGACCGGGTCTCGGTGGGGCTCGAGCCGGCCTGCATCAAGTCCTGTCCGACCCAGGCCCTCACCTTCGGCAGCAAGGCGGAGATGAAGGAACTGGCCGCGCACCGCCTGGTGGACCTGCACGAGCGCGGGCTCGGGAAGGCGGCCGTCTACGACCCGCCGGGCGTGGGCGGCACGCACGTCTTCTACGTGCTCCCCCACGGCGACCGGCCGGAGGCCTACGGCCTGCCGCGCGATCCCAGCATCGGACCGGTGGTCACCTTCTGGCGCTCTGGCGTGGCCCGCGCGCTGGGGGTCGCCACCATGTTCGGCGTGCTGGTGGCGGGGATCCTCCACTACATGCGGTACGGCCCGCTCGAGGTGCCCGAGGAGACGGACGGGAAGACCGGGAAGGAGGCGCAGCCATGAACCGCGACGAGGACTTCATCCTTCCGGACGGGAAGATCGTCCGCCACGGGAACTACGAGCGCATCGTCCACTGGCTGGTGGCCATCACCTTCCTCTTCCTCTTCTTCTCCGGCCTGGCGCTCTTCTCCCCGTTCTTCTTCTGGCTCTCGGCGCTCTTCGGGGGCGGGCAGTTCATGCGCATGCTCCACCCCATCGCCGGGGTGCTGCTGGCCTGGCTCTTCTACCCGTACGCCTGGAGGCTCCGGAAGGACAACGCCTGGTCCGCGGTGGACGCGAAGTGGGTGGAGCACTCGGTCGCCTACATGGAGAAGCGGGTCGAGTTCCACGACACCGGCAAGTACAACGCCGGCCAGAAGATGATGTACTGGTCGATGGTGCCCATCATCGCGGTGCTCTTCGTCACCGGGATCACCATGTGGCAGCCCTGGTTCGCCGGCTCCTTCCCCGCGTCGCTGCGCCGGGTGACGAGCCTGCTGCACGCCGTCGCCGCCTTCGTGATGTTCATCGGCATCGGCATCCACTGGTACGCGGCCTACTGGACCAGGGGCTCCATCCGCGCCATGGTGCGGGGAACGGTGACGAAGAACTGGGCCCGCTACCACCACCCCGCCTGGTTCCGCCAGATCACCGGGGGCAAGGACTGATGAGCTTCGAGCCGCCCGGCGTCCCGGGCGAAGTCGTGTATCTCAAGCTTCCGCGCCCGGCCGAGCTCTTCGCCCGCCGGGCGCGGCGCTTCCGGGAGCTGTCGCCTGGGAACCCCATGGGCGAGTTCCTCGACGCCCTCGCCGACGTGGCCGAGGCCCAGGCGGTCGCGCTGGCCCGGCTGCCGGACGGGGGCGGGGACGCGCCCGCCCGCCCCACCGCCGCTCCCCTCTGCGCCACCTCCCACTCCCGGTCTCCGGCCTGGCGCGACGCGCTCGCCGCCATCGTCGAGGCGCTCCAGCGGCGTCCCTGGCCCGCGCCGGCGGTCCAGGCCCTGCGCCGGCTCGCCGGTGCCTGGCCGGAGGAACTCGAGGCCATGGCCGACGGCGTGCTGGCCGGGATGCCGGCCGCGACCGACCTCGCCGCCGCGCCCTTCGTCGGCGCCGCACTCCAGGTCTACTTCACGACACTCGCCGCCCGCCTCTCCCCCGACCGGGTGGAGCGGAGCGAGGGCGGTTGCCCGGTCTGCGACTCCGCCCCGGTGGCCGGCGTGGTCCTCGGCGACGACAAGCTCCGCTACCTGTCCTGCTCCCTCTGCGGCTCCGAGTGGAACCTGGTCCGCATCCAGTGCTGGAACTGCCGCAACACCGGCGGGATCCGCTACCTCGGCGTGGCCGGCGACGACGGCGCCGTCAAGGCCGAGGCCTGCACCACCTGTGGCGCCTACCTCAAGATCTTCTACCGGGAGAAGATGCCGCTGGCCGAGCCCATGGCCGACGACGTGGCCTCCCTGACGCTCGACCTGCTGGCCGCCCAGGAGGGGCTGGGGCGCAGCGGCGTCAACCTCTTCCTGCTCGGCGGCGCGGAGACGTGAAGTCCCGGCGCCGCGTGCCGGATCTCTCCCGGCGCTGCCCGGGATGCTACTTCCCGCCCGACCGGTGCCTGTGCAGGGAGGCGAGGCGGGCCGAGAACCGGACCCGCGTCTTCATCCTGCGCCACTGGAACGAGCGGGTGCGCACCACCAACTCGGGCCGCTGGGCGGCGCTCTCCCTCTCGCGCTGCGAGATCGTCGAGCACGCCACCCCGGACGCGCCCCTCGACTTCGGCCGCATCCCGGTGGAGCGGGCCGCCGTCCTCTTCCCCTCCCCGGGCGGAGGGATTCCCTCCCCGCCCCCGGAGACGCTGGTGGTCCTCGACGCCTCCTGGTCGCAGGCCCGGCGCATGCTCCAGCGCATCCCGGTCCTCCAGACCCTGCCCCGGCTCTCCTTGCCCGGGTTCGCCGCCGAGCGGCTCCGTGAACCCACGGTGAAGGAGGGCATGTCCACCATCGAGGCGCTGGCCCAGGCCCTCGACCTGCTCGGCGACGCGGACGCGGCCCGCGCCCTTTCCCGGACCTGGGAGCTGGCCGTGGAGCGCGGGCTCTCCCTGCGCTGGTCCGGGAGGACCCGGAGCGAGAGGGACCTGGCCCGGGTGGCCCGTTGAGCGGATCCGGCTACCTTCGCGCCGCCTGGCTCCCCGGCCCCCACCTGGGGACCGTCTACGCGAGCGTGGCGCGCCCCTTCCCACGTCCGCCCTTCCGGCGCGAGCGCTGGGATCTCGAGGACGGCGACTTCCTCGACGTGGACCGGCTCGACGGGCCCCGGGGTGCGCCCCTCCTCGTCGTCTCGCACGGGCTCGAGGGGAACTCCAGGGCCTCCTACGTCCGCGGCCTGGCCGCCGCGGCCGCCCGGAGGGGATTCGCGGTGGCGGCCTGGAACTTCCGCGGGTGCTCGGGCGAGCCGAACCGGCTCCTGCGGCAGTATCACTCCGGGGAAACCGGGGACCTCGCGGCCGCGGTGGGGCGGCTCGCAGCCGAGGACCCGGCCCGGCCGATCCTGCTGGCCGGGTTCTCGCTGGGCGGAAA
The DNA here is from genome assembly GCA_903874275.1 of uncultured Anaeromyxobacter sp. Taxonomy (GTDB): domain Bacteria; phylum Myxococcota; class Myxococcia; order Myxococcales; family Anaeromyxobacteraceae; genus CAIOAK01. Next base: position 5,974 of record CAIQRS010000147.1, on the reverse strand, counting down.
CCAGCTCGTGAAATGGCTGGGGGAGCGAGGGGACGCCCTTCCCACCCAGGTTCGCGCCGCCGTCGCCATCTCCGTCCCCTTCGACCTGGAGGCCTGCGCCGTGGCCCTCGACGGCCCGGGCTTCTGGCCCTTCGTCTACCGGGAGCGCTTCCTCCGCCGGCTGCGGCGCAAGGCGCTGGCCAAGGCGGCCGAGCACCCGGGCCGGATCGACGCCGCCGCGGTGCGCCGCTCCCGGACCTTCGCCGCGTACGATGGGCTCGTCACCGCGCGCCTGCACGGTTTCGAGAGCGCGCAGGACTACTGGCGCCGCTGCAGCGCCGCGCGCTTCGTGGCCGGGGTGCGCCGCGACCTCCTGCTCCTCTCCGCCGACGACGACCCGCTCGTCCCCGTCGGCTCGATCCCGGTGGCCGCGGCGCGCGACAATCCGAGGGTGACGCTGGAGGTGACCCCCGGCGGGGGACACGTGGCCTTCGTGGCCGGGACGCCCCTCGTTCCGGCCTTCTGGGCCGAGGAGCGGGCGGTCGCCTTCCTGCAGGAACGGCTGGCGCACCCCTCCGGCTGATCAGGGGACGAGGAGCACCTTTCCCACGCTCTCGCGCCCCTGGAGCCGCTGGTGGGCCCGGCCGGCCTCCTCGAAGCGGAAGGTGGAATCGACCCGGGGGCGGATCTTCCCCTCGCGGAAGAGCCCCAGCAGCGCCTCGAGGTGGGCCTTCAGCATCTCCGGCTCGTCCCAGAGGTGCCCCAGGTTCACGCCGGCGACCCCCCGGTTGTCCTCCATGAGGGTGATGGGCGAGAAGCGGGGCACGGAGAGAAGCTGCCGGGCCGCCACGAGCAGCGATCGGCGCGGCCCGGTGGCCAGGTTGGCGAAGCCGTAGGTGACGAGCATCCCGCCCGGGCGGAGCAGGCGGTAGCCCTTCTTCCAGTCGGCCCCTCCCAGCGCGTCGAGGACCAGGTCCACGCCACGCCCGCCCGTGAGCTGGCGAACCTCGGCCTCGTAGTCGCGGTTGCGGTAGTCGATGGGGTGCTGGCAGCCCTCTTCCCGGAGGACCGCGTGCTTCGCCGCCGACGCGGTCCCGAACACCGTGACCCCGGGAACGGTCCGGCAGAGCTGGAGGGCGGCGATGCCCACCCCGCCCGCCGCCCTGTGGACGAGCACCGCCTGCCCGCGCGACAGGCGGCCGATCCGGAAGAGGGAGTGGTAGGCGGTGAGGTAGTTCACTGAAAGTGCAGCGCCCTGCTCGAAGGTCATCTCCACGGGCATGGGGATGGCATGGTCGGCAGGAACGACCACCTTCCCGGCGTGGCCGCCGAAGCGCACGCCGGCGAGCACACGGGCTCCCGGCGCCGGCGCGGTCACGCCCGCCCCCACGGCGTCCACCTCTCCCGCCACCTCGAATCCAACCACCGCCGGGATCTTCGGGGCGTCCGGATAGAGCCCCATCCGAGCCATCACGTCGGCGAAGTTGAGCCCCGCGGCCCGGACGTCGATGCGCACCTGCCCCGGGCCCGGGACCGGATCGGGAACTTCGCGGACCTCGAGCACCTCGGGGCCGCCGCGTCGGGTGATGAAGACGGCTCGCATGGTGGTCCTCTTCCCTACCCTGGACCGGACGTTCCGTCCCCGGGCGGGCGGGCGGGCGGTGCGTGCCAGCCGGACCGGGGCACAACCTTCGGGCTGGCGGGGTCGGCCAGGTAGTGGGGCGACATGATCTGCACGCCGTACTCGTTGAACACGTCCTGGATGTTGGCGTGCAGCGCCGAGAGGATGAGGGCGCGGGGCACGGGGCGCTCCGGGACGGCGTAGGTCACCAGCCGGTACTCCACGTAGAAGTCGGCCAGCGCGGTCTGGTGAACCCGGGAGGGCGGCTCCTGGACCACGCCGTCGGTGCGGCGGGCGGCCTCGAGCAGCATGGCCTCGACCTGCCGCCAGGGCGCGTCGTAGCCGATGGTCACCACCGTGTCGAGGACGAAACCGGGACCGGTCACGGCGCGTGAGTAGTTCTTGGTGACCGCGCCCACGACGAGTGCGTTGGAGATGGTGAGCTCCTCCCCCAGGCCGGTCCGGATCCGGGTGACGAAGAGCCCCGACTCGACCACGGTCCCCTCGAACTCGTTGATGCGGACGTACTCCCCGGCCCGCAGGGTCTTCGTGTACATGAGGATGAGGCCGGACGCCGCCTGCCCGATCATGCTGGTGGCGCCCAGCGAGATCATGAGCCCCACCAGCACCGAGAGCCCCTTGAATGCCTCGGTCTGGGCGCCCGGCAGGTAGGGGTAGGCCATGGCCAGCGCGAAGAGCCAGATGATCAGGCTGACGATCCGGCGGGTGGGGCGGACCGTGTCGGAGTCCAGCCAGCGGACGCGGAGCCCTCCCTGCGCGGCCCGGTCGAAGAGCGAGTTGGAGATCTCCACCGCGAAGCGGGCCACCAGGAAGATGACCGCAGCCAGGACCATGCCCGGGACTGCCCCGACCACGGCCTGGACGATCCCCGCCACCAGGTTGCCCAGGAATCGGACGAGCCCCTCCCCCCACGGGCGGGTGTACGGGAAGCGCCCCAGGACGAAGGCGGTCCACTCGTAGGCCAGCAGCGCGATCACCGTCCAGGAGATGCCCTTCACGACCCAGGTGACGAACTTGACCAGCCTGTCCCGTCCGAGCACCTCCGCGTCCCCCAGCCGCAGTTTGCCGCCGTGCCGCTCGACGAGGATGGCCAGCCGGTCGGTGGCGGCCCGGCGGGCGCTGCGGACACCCCAGACGAGGAGGAGGAAGAGCGCGGTGGCCGCGAGCGCGGTGAGAAGTCCATAGAAGAGGGCCCGCACGTCCCGACCCTCCCGCGTCTCCCCGGCCACCTGCCTGAGCGCCGCGGCGGCGCGCCGGGCGACGTCGTCGATGGTCTCCTCGGCCAGGGGGTCCACGTCCTCGCCGGCCAGCACGAAGGCCATGGCCCCGTCGATGGCGACCACCTGCCCGACCGGGGTGGCCTTGACCGTCACCTCGTGCTTCCCGGGGCGGGAAAGCAGCTCCTCGATCCGCGCCTCGCCCCTCACCGCCCGGTCGGCGGCGCTCACGCCCAGGACCGGGGCCCGGAAGGTGGCGATGGTCCTGTTGAAGACGACCACGCTGGAGGAGGGACCCGCCGCCTTCCCGGTCGTCGCTCCAGGTGTTCCCTCCGCGGCCCGGGCCACGGGCGACGCGAGGAGGGTCGCCGCGAGGGCGACCACGGTCGGCCAGGTCCGCATCGGGAGAGGATCACCGAGTGGCGTCCGGGGGGCAAGCCCGCGATAGTGGGCGACCGATGCCAGACTCCCCGGATCAGCCCACCCCGGACGGCGGACGGGGCCCCTCCTCGCTCCTGCGGGACGAGCGGACCCTGGTCCTCGCCACCTCCGATCCCGGCCCCTGGTCCGCGCCGGTCTACTTCGTCCACCTGCGGGGCAGGCTCTACCTCTTCTCCAGCCCGGAGAGCCGCCACGTGCGGGGGGCGCTCTCCACCGGGCGCTGCGCCGGGTCGATCCACCGCGCCAGCGACGGCTGGCGGGAGATCGAGGGGCTGCAGATGGACGGGAGGCTCACGGAGGTCCCGCCGGGAATCGAGGCCGAGGAGGCCTTCGCGGCCTACGTCCACAAGTTCCCCACCGTGCACGACCTCCTCCGTGGGCAACCACCCGACCTGGCCCTCTTCACCGGACGTCTCCGGGCCCGGATGTACGCCTTCGTGCCGGAGAGGGTCTTCCACGTGGACAACCGTGCCGGCATGACCGGCCGGCGGGCCATCCGTCTCCCGGAGGGGCCGTGATCCGGGATGCGCCCGGGATCGCTCCGACGCGGCGGGACCTCCAGGCGAACGGCCTCCGCCACCACCTGCTCGAGTGGGACGGGGGCGGCCGCACCACGCTCCTCTGCCTGCACGGCTTCCTCGACATGGCCTGGGGATTCGCCCCCGTCGCCCCGGCGCTTGCCGCCGGCGGGTACCACGTCGTCGCCCCCGACCTTCGCGGCCACGGCGACACCGAGTGGATCGGAGCGGGCGGCTACTACCACTTCATGGACTACCTGCACGACGTGGCCGATCTCGCCGAGGCGGTCACCCGCGACGACCTGGTCGTGGTCGGCCACTCGATGGGGGCCTCGATCGCCGCGCTCTTCGCCGGGGTCTTCCCGGAGCGCCCCCGTGCGGTGGTGGCCATGGAGGGGATGCGGCTTCCCGAGCAGCCCGACGAGGACCTGCCCCGGCGTGCCGCCGACTGGATCCACGGGGTCCGCCGGGCCCGCCTGCGCGGCCCCCGCGTGCTCCCCGACGTCGAGGCCTGCGCGGCGCGCATCCGGCAGTTCGACCCGCTCTGCCCGCCCGACGTGGCCCTCTTCCTCGCCGAGCGCGGGACCGCGCCGGTGGCCGGTGGCCGCGCCTTCAAGCACGACCCGGTCCACGTCACCCGGGGTCCCTACCCGTTCCGGCTGGAGCAGTGGACCCGCTACTGGCGCGCCATCCGCTGCCCGGTCCTGCTCGTCGAGGGGGAGCGGACCGAGCTTCCGCCGCCCCCCGACATGGCGGAGCGGGTGGCCTGCCTGCGCGACGTCCGCACCTGCCTCGTCCCGGGGGCAGGCCACATGATGATGCGTCACGAACCCGCGGCGGTGGCCTCGGCGATCCTGGCGTTCCTCCAGGCGGTGTAGCGCACCAGCCCCAGGACGATGACGATCCCGAGCACGGTGATGCCCGCGTCGAAGGCCAGCGCCCCGCGCGCCCCCGCCTCCCGGGTCCACTGGCCCGAGAATCCGCGAAATCCGCTGGCCATCCCGTTCAGCTTGGTCACCGTGCTGATGGCGAAGTTCGAGGAGGCCACGAAGAGTGCGTACTTGGTGGCCACGGCCGCGCTGTCGCCCACCACCTCGAGGACCATCCCGGCCCAGGTGGCGAAGGCGATTCCATTGGCGAAGTTGTAGGCCAGCGTGCCGACCATGTAGGTCGTCGGGGTGAGCGGCGACGCCAGCATCCCGAGCGCGGAGAGGGCGGTCAGGCCCCCGGCCAGCGCGTAGGCCACGCGCCGGTTCATCCGGTCGGCGAGGAACCCTCCGACGAGCGAGCCGAGCGCGCCGGCCAGGCCACCACCCAGTCCGTTCACCACCTCCACCACGTGCTGGTCGGCGCCGAACTCGAGCGCCATGCCGGCGAAGAGGTTGGTGAGGGCCCCGCAGCCGACCGGCGCGATCGAGATGACGAGCGCGGTGAACCCCTGCAGGCTGGAGGCGGTCTCCCAGAGGTCGCGCCACATCGCCGTGATGCGCCGGCCGAGGGCCCGCAGCACGCCGCCGGCCCGGGCCGCAGCGTCCACGACCCGCCGCTCGTGGATGGTCGCCGCCCCCGCCCCCGATGCGACGACGACGAGCGCCAGGACCATTCCCCCGGCCCAGGGAGCGACGGCCGTGGAGAGCCAGAGGGCGAGCGCCCCCAGGATGCCCGTGCCGCCCACGTTGCCGGCCATGTAGAAGCCGCCCGCCTTGCCCTTGTCGTCGGGGTGGGTGGTCATGGCGATGAGGGCGTTGAGCGCCCCCGAGGTGGTGGCCGCCGCCGCCTGCAGCGCCGTCACCAGCACGGTGAGGAGGCCGAGGTGGCGGGCCGGGTCGGGGACCAGGGAGGCCGCGGCGAGCAGCGCCGCCGTCACCCCCACCATGGAGAGGTACCAGCCCTTCCGGCGCCCGATCATGTCGATGAGCGGGACCCAGAAGATCTTCAGGGCGTGGGGCATGAACCCCACCGCCGAGACGGTGGCGATGTCGGCGAGGGGTACACCCGCGGCCGACAGGCGGAACGGGACGGCGATCATGAGGAAGCCGATGGCCGCCCCGAACGGCAACTCGAGGAACAGGAAGAGCCACGGCCGGGTGAAGCGCTGCTGCTCGACCTCGACGTGCTCGGTCACCGGCGCTCCTCGCGCGCGGCCAGCCATGCGCCGACGGCCGGCCCCACCCGCT
>CAIQRS010000146.1 GCA_903874275.1 uncultured Anaeromyxobacter sp. | reverse complement strand
TATGCCGTGAAGAGGCAAGGATGCCCTACCGCAGGCCTCCGGATTATGCCGCGTCCTCGATGCGCGATTGCCAGTGCCGCAGCGCTTCCGGATCGCGACGCGGCATAAAACGCCACGCGGAATAATGCCAGGCGCATAACCTGGAAGCGGCGCGGGGGGTGTACGGAGAGGCAGTGATGGGGCGATACGCGAGGAACCCGGTCGTGCGCGAGGACTGCGCCGTCTACTTCGTAGACGTCGCCGTGAAGCGCCTCGCCATCCGCCCGAGGAGAACCACCACCGCAACCGTCGCCAGGAGCCCCGCCCATCGCAGGGCCTGCTCCCCCGGCCCCGCCGGCGGCCGTCCCGCCACCCCCTCCAGGCTGCCGAACGTCGCTCCCGCCCACGCCCACGCGAAGGTGATGGGTGCCATGCCCAGGAGCGACCCGCCCGCGAACGCGAAGACGCCCACCCGGCTCGCCGACAGCGCGTAGTTCACCACGTTGTAGGGCGCCAACGGAGAGAGGCGCAGGAGGACCACCAGGAGCGCCCCCTGCCGCGAGACCGCCTCGTCGATCGCCGCGAGGCGGGGGTCCCGGGCCACCCGACGGGCCACCGCTCCCCGGAAGAGCGTCCGCCCGGCCAGGAAGGCCAGCGACGCCCCGGCCGCTCCGGCCGGGAGCGCCAGGGCGAAGCCCCACCACGCCCCGTACGCCACCCCGGCCGCCACGGTGAGCGGCCAGACCGGCAGCGCCAGCACCGAACCCGCGGCGTAGGCCAGCGCGAAGGCCGCCACGCCGGCCGGCCCGGCGGCGCGCGCCCAGCCGGAAAGCCCGGTGAGCCAGGCCCGGGTGGGGGCGAGGAGGAGCAGCGCCGCGACCGCGGCGACGACCAGCCCGGCGAGGATGACGCGACGGCGCATGACGGGAGGCGCAGGATAGCGCTAGGATTCCCGGATGGCCACGGTCCGCGCCGTCGTGTTCGACGCCTACGGGACCCTTCTCGACTTCAACACCGCCGCCGAGCGGGCCGGGGACGCCCTGGGCGACCGCTGGCGCTCCCTCTCCGACCTCTGGCGCCGCAAGCAGCTCGAGTACACCTGGCTGCGCAGCCTGATGCGCCGCCACGTGGACTTCTGGCAGGTCACCGGCGAGGCGCTCGATTACGCGCTGCAGGCCATGGACATCCACGACCCGGCGCTGCGCAAGCGGCTCATGGACCTCTACCTCCACCTCGAGGCCTACCCCGACGCGCGCCCGGCCCTCCAGGCACTGCGGGAGCAGGGGCTTCAGCTGGCGGTCCTCTCCAACGGCTCCACCGGCATGCTCGACGCCGGAATCCGCAACGCCCGGCTCGACGTGCTCCTCGACAACGTGCTCTCGGTGGAGGAGGTGGCCGTCTACAAGCCTTCACCCGAGGTCTACGCCATGGCGGCGCGCCAGCTCGACCTCCTGCCCGGGGAGATCGGGTTCGTCTCCGCCAATGGCTGGGATGCCCACGGCGCGAGCGCCTTCGGCTTCCGGGTGGCCTGGTGCAACCGGCTCGCCCTCCCCCCGGATCGCCTGCCCGGCGCTCCCGAGGTGGAGATCCGATCGCTCGTCGAGGTTCCGGCCTTCTTCGCCCGCTAGCTAGCGGTGCTCGGCGGCCAGGTCGGGGTGCTTCTCGAGATACTCGGCGAAGGTTCCCGGGAAGTCGTTGACCGGCTCCCCCGCCCGCACGTGCCAGATCCGCGTGGCCACTTCATCGACGAGCTGCTGGTCGTGGGTCACGAAGATGGCCGTGCCCTCGTAGCGCTTCAGCCCCTCGGAGAGCGAGGCGATGGCCTCGAGGTCGAGGTGGTTGGTGGGCTCGTCGAGGACCAGCACGTTGGGCTTGTCCATCATGAGCTTGGCCATGAGGAGGCGCACCGTCTCGCCGCCGGAGAGGGTGGCGGTGGGCTTCATGCGCTCCTCGCCGGAGAAGAGCATCCGCCCGAGCAGGCCGGAGATCTCCTCGTTGGAGAGCTTGTCCTCCTGCTCGCGCAGCCAGCCGAAGGCGGTGGTGCCGGGCTTGATGAGGCCGGCGTGGTCCTGCGGCAGGTAGCCGGGGACGGCCTGGTGCCCCCACTTCGCGCTCCCTGCGCTGGGCTCCAGGTCGCCGACCATGAGCCGCACCAGGGTGGACTTGCCCGCCGCGTTCCGGCCGATGACGGCGATCTTCTCACCCCGGGTGACGAGGGCGGTGAGCGACGGGATCACCTCGTTGCCGTGGAAGCGCTTCTCGAGGTCGCGGATCTCCAGCGTCTGCCGGCCGCTCGGCGCCTTGACCTCGAACTTGATGAAGGGGGCCTGGATGTTGGAGCGTTTCAGGTCGTCGAGCTTGAGCTTCTGGATCTGCCCCTTGCGGCTCTGCACCTGCGATGCCCGCGTGCCCGCCGAGAAGCGGGCCACGAACTCCTGGAGCTGCTCGATCCTCTTCTTCTTCTCGGCGTTCTCCGACTCGATGCGGTTCCGGACCTGCCCCTTCTGCCGGACCATGTCGTCGTAGCCACCGGTGTAGGTGATGATGGTCTCGTAGTCGATGTCGGCGATGTGGGTGCAGATGGAGTTGAGGAAGTGCCGGTCGTGGCTGATGGTGACGAGCACGCCCTCGAAGTCGTGGAGGAAGCGCTCCAGCCAGCGGATCGAGTCGAGGTCGAGGTTGTTGGTGGGCTCGTCGAGGAGCAATCCCTGGGGGTTCCCGACGAGCGCCTGGGCCAGCAGCACGCGGAGCTTGAGGCCGCCGGCCAGGCTCTTCATGGGCTGGTCGTGCCAGCCGTTGGCGATGCCCAGCCCCTGGAGAAGCTCGGCGGCCTGGGCCTCGGCCTCGTAGCCGTCCTCCTCGCCGATGACCCCCTCCAGCTCGGCGAGCTTGTGCCCGTCGTCCTCGGAGATGTCGGCCTGGGCCAGGATGTCGTCCTTCTCCTTCATGGCCTTCCAGAGCACCCCGTTGCCCATGAGGACCACGTCGATGACCCGGTCCTCGTCGTACTTGAAGTGGTCCTGGCGCAGGATGCCGAGCCGCCTGGGGCGGTGGACCTGGCCGGTGTCCGAATCCTCGTCGCCGGAGAGGATCTTCATGAAGGTGGACTTGCCGGAGCCGTTGGGACCGGTGAGGCCGTAGCGGCGGCCGGGGGAGAACGTGACGTCCACGTCCTCGAAGAGCTTCTTGGGGCCGAAGGCCTTGGTGACGTCCTGTACCGAGATCATGACGGGCGCCGATGTACCCCAAGTTGGCGGTTTTCGCGAGGGGATCGGGGTTATGAAGGACCCATGGAACGGGTGAGGGAGGCGCTCCGCCGCCGGGTGGTGGAGCCGGTGAAGCAGCAGCTCTGGCAGGGGGTGACCCCGGCCAAGCTGGCCTTTTCGCTCGCGCTGGGCGTCGTGATCTCGGCGATGCCGGTCCTGGGGATCACCACCCTCTTCGCGCTGGCCGCCTCGTTCGTCCTGCGGCTGAACCACGTCGCGGTGGTGGCGGCGAACTACCTGGCCTACCCCCTCCAGATCCTGCTCTTCATCCCCTTCTTCCAGGCCGGGGCCTGGATCACCGGGGGGCCGCCGGTCCCCTTCTCGATCGAGCAGATCCGGGGCGAATTCGCCGTGGGCTTCTGGCAGACCGTGGTCCGCTACGGCGAGGCCAACGCCCGGGCCATGGTGGCCTGGCTCATCGTCGCGCCGCTCGCCACCTGGCTCCTGCGCGCCCTGTTTCTCAAGCTGCTCGCCCGCCTCCCCCTCCCTCGGGCGGAGCATCCGCCCGCACCGTGAGTGGCAGCGCCCTCCAGCGGGTCTTCGCGCCCTGCGCACCCGGGCTGGAGCCGGCCCTGGCCCGCGAGCTCGACGCGCTCGGCCTCTCCGCGCGCGCCCTCGCCGGGGGAGCCGAGGCGGAGGGGCCGGACGCCTGGGCCGTCGCCTGCCTGGGGTCGCGGACCGCCGACGCGGTGAAGGCCCGGCTCTGGGAAGGGCCGGCCTCGGGAGTCCTCGCGGCGCGCCGGGAGCTCGCCCGCCGGATGCCGGGCGTCGAGCTGGAATCGCGGCGTGAGGGGGATCGCGCCACCCTCTCCGGCGACGCGGCCGGCGCGCCCCTATTCAAGCGGGGATGGCGTGCCCGGGTGGGCGCCGCGCCCCTGCGGGAGAGCCTGGCCGCGGGTCTTCTCCTCGAGCTGGAGTACGACGGTTCTGTTCCCTTCCTCGACCCCATGTGCGGGTCGGGAACCATCGCCATCGAGGCCGCGCTCCTGGCCGGCCGCCGCGGGCCCGGGCTCGGGCGCAGCTTCGCCTTCGAGGGCTGGCCGGGGCACGACGCCTCGCGCACCGGGGCGGTCCGCGAGCGGCTCGCCGCTCTCTCCCGCGATCCGCCGGCGCCGGTCCTGGCCTCCGACCGCAACGGGGGCGCGGTCCGGCTGGCCGGGAAGAACGCCGAGGCGGCCGGGATGGCCCGCTTCGTCCGCATCGAGCGGCACGACGCCGCCGACGTGGCGCCGACCCCGGGGCCGGGCGTCTGCCTGGTGAACCCACCGTACGGGATCCGGCTCGACCGCGAGGTCGAGGAGTCGTGGCGGTCGCTCGGGTCGCTCCTGGGGCGCCTCTCCGGCTGGACCGTGGGTGTCCTGGCGGGCGACGCGGCGGTCGCGCGGTCCCTCCCCGGGAAGCCGGTCCGGGTGCTCGAGGTCCAGAACGGCGGGATCCGGTGTGGGTTCCTGGTCTACACCCCGTGAACCTCCCGTGATCCGGGCGGATTCCGGCGCCGGAAATCGTCACCGGGACGTGACCCAGGGTTCATGCGCGCGGGGAGCATTCCGGGCATAGTCGGACCCGTGAGCGAGCTGCGCGAGACCACCCCGTACGAGACCCCGGCAGCGCCGGAGCTCTCGATTCCCGTGGGTCGTCTCGCCAGGCTCCTCGCGATCGACGAGCGGCTCCTCGTCGCGGCGCGCCGGCTTCACGGACCGTGGCGCACGCGCCTGGCGAAGGCCCTCACCCGCGCCGGCGACACCTCCTCGTGGACCGTCGTGGTCCTGGTCCTCCTGGCCGGGGGCGCACACTTCACCGTCCTGGGGGCCCGGTTGGCAGCCGCTGCGCTTCTCGGGACACTCTTCTCGCAGGCGCTCAAGCGCTCGCTCCACCGTCCGCGCCCCACGTCGGCCATCGTGGGCTTCGAGGCCCTGGCCGAGAACCCGGACCGCTTCTCCTTCCCCTCGGGGCACACCACGGCCGCCTTCGCGGCGGCGGTGGCGCTGGCCGGCGCGCCGTTCGGGATCGGGCCGGCGGTGCTGCTCCTCGCGTTCGGGATCGGGATGTCGCGCGTCTACCTGGGCGCCCACTACCCGCTCGACGTCGCGGTGGGGGTGGTGCTGGGAAGCGTGGCCGGCGGGCTGGCGAGGATTGGGCTGGGGGGCGTGGGGTTTTAGCCCTGGGACTGGTATTGCGACTGGGATTGGGATTGGGTCCGGTCGGAGGCGGGATCTGGCTCGGCTGAAGCCTCGCCTGTTGAGACCCGCACCTCGACCTCCAGCTTCTCCCCGCCGCCCCCCACGAAGATCGTCCCGGACGTGGGCGTGGCGTCCCGGTAGCTGCGCCCCACCGCCACCCGGATGTGGTCGGTCTGGGTGAGCACGCCGTTGGTGGGGTCGAAGCCCTTCCACCCCGCCTCGGGCAGGAAGACCTGGGCCCAGGCGTGGGAGGCCTCGGCCTGCCGCTGGTTCTCGTGCCTGGGGCCGGTCCAGAGGTACCCGCAGACGTAGCGGGCCGGCAGGCCGAGCAGCCGGGCCAGGCAGATGAAGAGGGTGGTGAAGTCCTGGCAGACGCCGCGCCGGTTGGCGTAGACCTCGAAGGGCGTGGTGTAGACCGTCGTTGCACCCGGAGTGTACTTGTACTCCTGGTAGATGGACTGGTTCAGGTCGAGGAGGGTGTCGAGCAGGTCGAAGTCGTTGCGGACCGCGAAGCTCATGGCGTACTCGCTGAGCTCCTTCAGCTCGGTCTCGGCCAGCTCGGGCGGGAGCAGGAAGGGCTGCAGCACTTGCTGGTGCCAGGGCATCCAGACCACCGGGATCTGCGCCCGCTGGTGCAGCGGCCGGTAGGAGAGGGGGTCGGTGTCGAGCACCTCCACCTGCGAGGTGGCCACGATGGTCATCTGGTCGTAGGGCGTCTCCACGTCCATGCGGCGGGCCCGGTTGCCGAAGACGTCCTCGTAGTCGCGGTACGGCCCCTCCACCGAGACCGAGAGGTCGTGGGAGATGAGCCGCTGCAGCCGGTCGGAGGCGGGGAAGAGCTTGAAGACGTGGCTGGAGCGCTCGATGGGCTTGTCGTACTGGTAGGAGGTGCGGTGGGTGACCCGGTAGCGGCGGGGCTCGGCCTTGGCGGGGCGCGGCATCTGCCTGCGCGCCGTGCCGGGCAGCACCGGGTGCCCCTGGGGGATGACCAGGGGGGCGATCACGTCGCGCACCGCGCCCTGCCGGAGCATGACCAGGTGGCCGGGCGGGACGGCCCGCCACTCCTGCTCCTCCCCGTTCACCTGGAGGGGATGGGAGCTCACGATCACGCCCTTGCGGCTCTTCACCCCGCGCTTGCCCAGGTCCACGAGCAGCTCGGTGTCGCCGAAGGTGAGCCGGTCGTAGGGCGGGAGCACCTCCCACATCCAGACGCCCGCCGACTCCCGGTCGGAGTAGACCGCCACGTCGTGGCCGTCGGTGAGCACGCAGGTCAGGTTTCCGCTCTCGTTGATCCTCCCCAGCCACTCCAGCAGCACCCGCGGGTCGGCCTCTCCGATGCTCTTCCAGCCCCGCTCGGCGAACCGGTTCATCAGCTCGCAGAAGATGAGCTCGGTGTCGGTGGCCCCGACCGGCTCGAAGGGCGCCCCGGCCCTCAGCTCGAGCCGGGCGCGCAGCGACCCGGCGTGACCGAAGAGCCACTCCCGCTTCCCCCAGGCCCGCAGGAAGGGCTGGGTGTTGGCGTCGGAGATGGCCCCCCAGGTGGCCCGCCGGACGTGGAGCAGGAAGATGGAGGACTCGAGGTGCTCCCAGGCCTTGATGAGCTCGGAGCGGATCGAGCCGCTCGGCGGGGCCGGCTCCTTGAGCAGGGCCGCGGCGGGCTCACCGCCCGGGTAGTAGCCGATGCCCCATCCGTCGGGGGGGACTTCGCCCTGGGACAGGCAGCGGAGGTCGAAGGAGGGCGCGAGCTCGCCTTCGAAGGACATCGCGAGGAGGTTGGGCATTTCTGGTGGGCAGGGTCACTGGGCCGACATCTCGGCCGCGGGACCCGGAGCATACCCCAGGAGCTCGCTTCCGATGACGCCCGCGATCGCGGCCGTCTCGTCCACCACGTGGGTGAGCAGCTCGTGCAGCCCGGCCACGTCGAAGTCCTTGTCGAGCGCGGCCACCCAGCTGGCCAGCGCCGTGAGCCGCGCCGCGCTGCGCGCCCCGGGGAGGTCCGTCTGGTCGGGCGGGCGCAGCCGCTCGAAGCGGGAGACCGCCGCCCGCAGCGCGAAGCGGACCGAGCGGGGGAAGATGGGGTCCACCACCAGGAAGCGGGCCACCGCGGCCGGGCTGACCCGCCCCCGGTGCACCTTCATGAAGGGCTCGAACCCGGAGCAGGCGCGAAGCAGCGCCAGCCAGAGCGCGGTCTCGATGACCTCGTGGGAGCCCAGCGCCTGGAAGGCGTGGTGGTGCACGTCGAGGATGCGGGCGGTCTGTCCGGCCCGTTCCAGCATGGTGCCGAGCAGCATGAAGTGCATGGCGTCGTCGAAGAGCATGGTGCCGCGCACGATGCCCTGGAGCGACTGCATCGAGGTGCGGATGCGCCGGTAGAAGGCGTGCCGGTCCTCGCGCCAGTCGGTGCGGGCCCGCGGGCTGCCCATCCAGAGGTAGAGGGCGTTCAGGGCCTCCCAGGTCTCCAGGCTCACCACCTCGCGGATGGAGCGGGCGTTGTCGCGGGCGGCCGAGAGGGAGCTGACGATGGAACTGGGGTTCTCGTCGTCCCAGGTCATGTAGTCCTGCACCCGCTCGCCGTCGTCGGTGCGCCCCTGGCCGGCCTCGGCGTAGCGCTCCTGCTCGCCCGACACGATGATCACCGGCAGCCAGACGTGGCGCGGGTTCAGCCCCACGTCGAGGGCCAGGTTGCGGGTCACCCCCAGCACGCGCGAGGTGGACTCGGCGCGCTCGAGGTAGCGCCCCAGCCAGAAGCAGTGGTCGGCGACGCGGGAGATCATGTGGCCTCCGGCTTCTGCACCCAGGTGTCCTTGGAACCGCCGCCCTGGCTCGAGTTCACCACGTAGGAGCCCTCCTTGAGGGCCACCCGGGTGAGCCCGCCGGGCAGCACCCAGGGTCCTTCGCGCCCGTTCAGGACGTAGGGGCGCAGGTCCACCCGGCGCGGCTCGACCTGCCCCTTTCCCTCCACCCAGGTCGGGCAGGTGGAGAGCTCGAGCCGCTTCTGCGCGATGTACTTGCGCGGCTCGGCCTGGACGCGCTTGCGGAAGTCCTCGATCTCCGCCCGGGTGGCCTGGGGCCCCATGAGCATCCCGTAGCCTCCGGCCTCGTCCACCGCCTTCACCACGAGTTCACCGAGGTGCTCGAGCACGAAGCGCCGGTCGTCCTCCCGGGCGCAGACCCAGGTGTCGAGCTGGGCCAGCAGCGGCTCCTCGGAGAGGTAGTAGCGGATGATGTCGGGCACGAAGGGGTAGACCGCCTTGTCGTCGGCCACGCCGTTGCCGGGCGCGTTGGCCAGCGCCACGTTTCCCTTGGCCCAGGCCCGCAGGATCCCCGGGACGCCGAGGAGGCTGTCGGGGCGGAAGACCTCCGGGTCGAGGTAGGTCTCGTCGATGCGCCGGTAGATGACGTGGACCGGGCGGGGACCGCGGGTGGTCCGGCAGAAGACCCTGTCACGGTCGGTGAAGAGGTCGGCGGGCTGGACCAGCTCGAGCCCCATGGTGCGGGCCAGGAAGCTGTGCTCGAAGTAGGCCGAGTTGTAGGGGCCGGGGGTGAGCACCACCGCCGAGGTCTCGTCCGGGTCCACCGGCGAGACCGACCGCAGCGACTCGGCCAGCCGCGCCGGGTAGGCGTCCACCGGCTCGACGCGGGCGGCGTCGAGGACGTCGGGGATGACCCGCTTCGAGATGATGCGGTTCTCCAGCACGTAGGAGACGCCCGACGGCGTGCGCAGGTTGTCCTCCAGGACGCGCCAGATCCCCTTGGGGTCCCGCACCAGGTCGATCCCGCCGATGTGGATGCGCACGTTGCCGACCGGCCGCACCCCCCGGAGCTGGGGGAACCAGCTCTTCGAGGCCAGGACCAGGTCGGCCGGCACCGCGCCGTCGGCGAGGATGCGCTGCCGGTCGTAGATGTCGGCCAGGAAGAGCTCGAGCGCCCGCACCCGCTGGACGAGCCCCCGCTCCAGCGCGGCCCAGTCGGGGGCCGACACGATGCGCGGCACCAGGCAGAAGGGGAAGATCTTCTCGGTTCCCCTCTGGTCGGAGTAGACCGAGAAGGTGACCCCCTGGTTGAGCAGGGCCCGCTCGGCCAGACCCTGGCAGACCGCGAACCCGGCGCGGGTATGGACGTCGAGGGCGTCGAAGGCCCTGCGGAAGGCCGGGCGCGGCGCTCCACTCTCCGTGAAGAGCTCGTCCCAGGTGCCGGGAAGTCCGCGGTAGTCGGCGAGGAGCGGCGTGGCGGCGTCCATGGGGGCTCCGGCGTCTCTCAGGTGGGCAGGGCCGCCGGCAGGCGGCGAAGGTCCAGGGTGAGGCGCGCCGACGGGGCGCGCAAGGGGGTGCGGAACCGTCCCGGGCGGACCACCACCCGCTCCTCCCGGCGCAGCGCGGCCTCGGCGGCGTCGGCGGGGAGCACCTCGTAGCCCCCTCCGCCCGGCTTCCAGCCGTGAAGCTCGATGCGGACGCCCTCGCCGCGCCGCTCCCACTCCAGCACCAGCGGGTCGTGGGGGCCGAGGCCGGGGTGGAGCCCGGGCGAGGGGGCGAAGGCGCGGTAGCGGACGGCGCCGACGTGGAGCGGCCCCCCGGCCGCCTCCAGCGTCACCTCCACCCCCTGGGCGGAGAGGCGCCCCGGCCCGGTCCCGGGCGAGGTGACGAGCAGCTCGAGCCGCTCGGAGCTGGCGTCCACGAGCCGCGCGGTGGAGCCCTCCTGCGAGGCCACGTCCCCCATGAGCGGCCAGAAGTCGGCGGCCCTCCGGACGGAGAGCGTGCCCCCGGCGTGCTCCACCCGGGCGAGCTCGGGCGCCTCGGGCGAAAGCCAGGCCTGGAGCTTCTTCCCGGGGGCCAGCCCGTGCTCGGCCAGGTCGGCCATCACGCCGGCCAGGTCCTGCCCGAGCCAGTGGGGCAGCGAGGCCCGGTCGTGCAGCTCCGGACCCCAGTCGAGGAGCGGCTCCTCGAAGGGGGCGCGCGCGAGGCGCGCGGCCACGGCGCGGAAGAGGGCGCCCAGCGCCAGCAGCCGCTCCGGGGCAGGGGGCATGCGCAAGGCGCGGAACTCCACCACGCCCATCTTGCCGCGCCCGGGCAGGTGCGGGTTCCAGAGCTTCTCGACGTTGACCTCGGCCCGGTGGGAGTTGCCCGACGCGTCCACGAGGAGCGGCGCCAGCGACGTCCAGAGCTCCTCCGCCCCCGCCGCGTCGCGCTGGGCCAGCCGGTCGAGCGCCACCCCCAGCTCGTCGAAGCGCTCCCGGACCCCCTCGTCGGGGCGCGGCCCCTGGCCGGCGCTGCCCACGCACTCCGGGGCGAAGGCGTAGGAGAGCGAGGGGTGGTGGTTCAGGTAGCGCACCAGCGAGGGCAGGAGCCGCGGGCGCAGGAAGAACGGGCTCCGCTCCGGGGAGGGTCCACCCAGGGTGATCTGCCCCCCGCCCCCCGAGTCGCCGGCGTGGCCGTTCCAGCGGAAGCGCTCGGGCGAGAGCCCTGCCGCCGCCGCCGCCGCGTAGACCGAGCCCACGTGCTCGGCGAAGGTGACCAGGTCGGGGGCCGGGGCCAGGTTGACCTCGACGACGCCGGGGTCGGGGACCACGGTGATCCAGCGCTCCTCCCCGCCGCCACGGGGCAGGTAGGCCGCCCCCAGGCAGAAGCGCGGCTTCTCCTCGCCCGGGTAGAGCCGACCCTCGGGGCGCTCCAGCCGGAAGGAGGAGGCCAGGCTCCCCAGCAGCTCCCGGAGGAGCGCGGCGGCCCGGTCCTCCTTGTCGCCCCCCTCCGCCTTCCACAGCCAGTGCGGGTCCTGGGACGTACGATCGGTGAAGGTGGGCTCCGCCCCCAGCCAGATCTCCAGCCCGGCGCCTCGCAGCACCTCGTCCTGCGCGCGGCACTCGGAGAGCAGCTCCTGCATCGGCGCTATTCCTCGTCCTCGTCCCACACGGGCATGGGGTGGTCCCCGGGGTAGCGCCGGAGGTCCAGGGTGTGCGGGTACTCGGGGTGCGGCTGGGTGGCGACGGGCGTGGTGCCGAGCGGCAGAGGCCCCTCCTCGGTGAAGCGCGCGGCGCGGCGCGCCGAGGCCTCGAAGCGGGTGAGCGGCGGGGCCTCGTAGGCCTGCCCCTCCGGGTGCCAGACGTGGTAGGCGCAGGCCCCCAGCGAGCGCCCGGCCCAGCGATCGAACAGGTCGATGCGCAGCGGGTGGTGGATGCCCAGGTGGGGCTGGAGCGACGAGGGCGGCGCCCAGGCCCGGAAGCGGACCCCGCCGACGTGCTCCCCCGCCATGCCGGTGGCGCGCAGCGGGACCACGAGGCCGTTCACCAGCACGTCGAAGCGCTCGGACTCGAGCCCCTCGGCGCGGATCTCGATCCGCTCCATCGAGGAGTCCACGAAGCGGGCGGTGCCGCCGGCGCCCGGCTCCTCGCCCAGCACCGGCCAGGGCTCGAGCGCATTGCGGACCTCGACGGCCACGCCTCCGACCTGGAGCCGCCCGACCACCGGGCAGCGGAACTCCACGAAGGGGCGGTAGACCTCGCGCGGGAGGCCGACGCCGCGCTCCTCGAGGAAGGCCAGGACGTCCTCCATGTCGCGCCACAGCCAGAAGGGGAGCAGGAACCGGTCGTGCAGCTCGGTGCCCCAGCGCACCAGCCCGTGGGCGTAGGGGGCCTTCGAGAAGGCGGCCACCAGCGCCCGGGCCAGGATGGCCTGCGCCGACGCCATTCTCGGATGGGGCGGCATCTCGAAGGCGCGCAGCTCCACCAGCCCCTGCCGCCCGTGACCGCTCCTCCAGTCGAAGAGCTTGTCGATGGAGATCTCGGCCCGGTGGCCGTTTCCGGCCACGTCCACGAGCAGGTTGCGCAGCAGCCAATCCGCCTGCCAGGGCGGGGCTGGCTGGCTCCGGTCGCCCAGGTGCGCGAGCGCGATCTCCAGCTCGTAGAGGGAGTCGTGCCGGGCCTCGTCCACGCGCGGCGCCTGCGACGTGGGGCCGACGAAGAGCCCGGTGAAGAGGTACGACATGGCCGGGTGGTGCTGGACGAAGGTGACCAGGCTGGCGAGAAGATCCGGGCGGACCACGAAGGGGCTCTGGAGCGGACGCGGGCCGCCCAGGGTGATGTGGTTGCCGCCCCCCGAGCCCTCCTGCCGCCCGTCGAGCATGTACTTCTCGGAGTGGAGGCCGGTGTGGAGCGCGGCGTCGAAGACCTGCTCGATCTGCTCGGCGCAGGCCCGGCCGCTCCCGGTGGGCTGGACGTTGACCTCGAGCACGCCCGGGTCGGGCGTCACCGAGAAGCGGATCACCTCGGGGCTCCAGGGGGGCGGGTAGCCCTCCAGCCGGACCTCGAGGTCGGTCTCGCGGGCGGCGGCATCGACGGCACGGGCCAGCTCGACGAAGTGGGCGGCCGTGGCCGTGGGGGGCAGGAAGACGTAGAGCTCGCCGCCGCGGGGCTCGACGCAGAGCGCCGTGCGCACGGCGGGGAGGCGGGGGGGCGCCTTTTGCCGGGAGATGGCGGCCTGGCGCCCCACCAGCTCGGCGCGCTCCTCCTCCTCGCGGCGGCGCGCCTCGGCGACCTCCTCGGTGCGCGGATCGACGAGGTAGGGCGGCTCGGGCGCCTCCGGGGGCGGAAGCGGGCCGCCCAGCGACTTGAGCGGCAGGCGCAGCCCGGCAGGCGCGTCGCCGGGGATGAGGAAGAGCGCCTCGCGGCGGAACTCCCATGCGTCGGTGCGCCAGCCCGACTCGCCCCGCGCCAGCGGCAGCGCCCAGCCCACCGGGTTCCGGAGCCCGTGGTCGAGGACGCGGGCCAGCCGGCGCCGCTCCTCCCCGTCGGCCAGGTCGGCCTTCAGTGGATTCACCCCGGGTGGAAGGTCGGCCTCGTCCCGGACGTACTGCCAGGGATCCTCGAAGGCCGGGAGCGCCGTGTCGGCGCCCACGCCCAGCTTCCCGGCGATGGACCGCGCCAGGGCCTCGGCGGCGGCCGGGGTGGCCGCCCTGCGCGTCCCTGCCCCGGTCCAGAGGCGGGCCCCGCCCTTCAGCCCCACCACGTCGAGCGCCCATCGGGGCAGGCTCTCGCCGGGGTACCACTTCCCCTCGCGGCGCAGGACCACGCCGCCCGGCGCCATCCGGTCGCGCAGCTCGAAGGCCAGCGCCAGCCCCTGCTCCCACTTGGTGGGGCCGAGCGCCGCGGTGCGCCACTCCGGCGCCTCGGGATGGAGGCGCGAGTTGAAGGTGGGCTCCCCGCCCACGGTGAGGGTCAGGCCCGCCCCGGAGAGCGTGGCGTCGGCCCGGTCGGAGGCGACGAGGAGCGCCTGCCAGGTCTCCTCGGAGTACGGGGTGGTGGGGCGGGCCTCGTGGCCGAGCCGCATGACCCGCATCGAGAAGGCGAAGGACTCGGCCCCCACGTCGGAGGTGCCGATGACCGGTGCGGCCAGCGCCGGGCGCGCCGCGCAGGCCAGGGGGATGTGCCCCTCCCCGCAGAGGAGGCCGCTGGTGGCGTCGAGGCCGATCCAGCCCGCGCCGGGGAGGAACACCTCCGCCCAGGCGTGCAGGTCCACCACGTCGCGCCCCACGCCGCGCGGCTCGCCTGGGATCATCCCCTCGTCGGTGAGCTGGATGAGGTAGCCGGAGACGAAGCGGGCCGCCAGGCCGCGGGAGCGCAGCGCCGCCACGAGCAGGACCGCCGAGTCGCGGCAGCTTCCCCTGCCCTGCCGGAGCGTCTCCTCCGGCGTCCAGACGCCCGCCTCCTCCCGGATCACGTAGCGGGTCCGCTCGTTCACGAGCCGGTTGAGCTCGACCACGAGAGGGATGGTCCGGCCCGAGGCCGGCGCGTCGTCGAGGAAGGCCTCGAGGAGCGGTCCCCCGGCCAGCGACGGGTCGTCGAGGTCGAGGAAGGGGGCGAGCTCGGGCCGGACCTCCTCCGGGTAGGCGAAGGGCGTCTCCTCGCACCGGTCGTCCACGAAGAAGTCGAAGGGGTTCACCGGCCGGATGTCCACGGCCATCTCGACCCGGACCGAGAGCTCCGGGAGCAGGGTGCCCTTCGGGAAGGTGACGTGGGCCACCTGGTTGCCGGTGGGGTCGCGCTGCCAGCGGACCTCGGCCGGCTCGCTCACGTTGAGCGAGTAGGTCTCGATCCGGGCCTTGGCGTGGCTGGACGGGCGCAGCCTGATCTGGTGCGGGCCGAGCGCGGCCGGGCGTGGGAATCGATAGACGGTGTCGTGCTGGAGGAGGAGGCGCATGGGGCGACCATATTGCCTTTGCAAGACGCCTGCCTCATCTGGACGCTCCCTGGCCCCGATCGGCCCGGATTCCGTGCGGAATCTGCCGGGAAAACGAGCAAATGGGTGCTCGGAACCCCGGCAGGCGGGGGCGGACGGGCGCTCCCCGGAGGGTCCCTGGCCCCCATCGTCACATTTCCGTCACGCAGGGTGTGCTGAAGTGGCGGCTCTCCCAAAGGTGCCCCGTGCGAGTCGATCAGGAACTCTCTTGGCTGCGATTCAACCGCCGGGTCCTCGAACAGACGCGCCGCGGCGACTTTCCGATGATGGAGCGGCTCCGCTTCCTCTCCATCTGGGCCTCCAACCTCGACGAGTTCTTCGCGGCCCGCATCTCCCGCCCCTTCCTGGAGGAGCGCGGCACGGCCGACTACCAGCGGCTGCTGCAGGAGGCCCGCCAGCAGGCCGAGGCGGCCAGCGAGACCTACCGGTCGTTCCTCGGCGAGCTCGAGGCCTTCGGCATCCGTGTCGTCGCCGTCACCTCGCTCACCAAGGAGGAGCTCGACTACTTCGGCGCCTTCCTGGCCGAGGAGGTCGCCCCGCGGACCGACGTGCTCCGGGCCGACGCGGTGCGCGAGATCCGAACTGGGGCGCTTTACTTCGCCACCGGCATCGGCGTCCTCGAGCACCTGGTGCGCCTCCCGGAGAGCCTGCCGCGCCTCGTGGAGATCCCGGGTCGGGACGGCACCTACGTCCGGCTGGGCGAGCTGCTGCGGCTTCGCAGCGACCTCTTCCTCGACGGGCGCGACCAGGAGCTGCACGAGCTCCGGGCCATCCGGCTCGCCGCCATCGACCAGCTGGGGCTCGACTGGGAGGACCTCCCCGCCGCCCTGGAGACCCGGCTCGACGGCCGCCCCAGCCACCTGGAGGTGGAGAAGAACTTCCCTCCCCACTGGTCCGAGTCGATCCGCATCGCGCTCGGTCTGGAGGCCGACGAGGTCTTCCGGATCGAGCCGCCCCTCGACCTGCGCATGGTCTCCACGCTGGTCGACGGCGCCCCGTCGCGGCTCAAGTTCGGCGCGCTGCGCCCGTGGCTCATCCCGGGCTTCTCGACCAACCCCTTCCGGCGCATCGCCCTGCGCGACCAGATGATCTACCACCCGTACCAGGGGTACGACGCGGTGGAGGACTTCGCGCGGGCCGCGGCGCGGGACCCCGAGGTCACCGCCATGCGCGCCACCCTCTACCGGGTGGGCGACG
The DNA here is from genome assembly GCA_903874275.1 of uncultured Anaeromyxobacter sp. Taxonomy (GTDB): domain Bacteria; phylum Myxococcota; class Myxococcia; order Myxococcales; family Anaeromyxobacteraceae; genus CAIOAK01. The sequence continues at coordinate 76,112 of CAIQRS010000146.1, read as the reverse complement.
ACAACGTGCTGGCCGAGTCGCTCATCGAGGCCTCCCGGGGTGGCAAGGACGTGGCGGTGCTGCTCGAGGCCCGGGCCCGCTTCGACGAGCTGCAGAACCTGGAATGGGGCCTGCGGTTCCAGAACTCGGGCGTCCGGGTGCTCCCGCTCCCCACGCGCAAGGTGCACGCCAAGGCCATCTGGGTGCGGCGCGGGCGGCGCGAGTTCGTCCACCTCGGGACCGGCAACTACAACACCCGCAACGCCCGGCTCTACACCGACTTCTCGCTCTTCACCGCCGACCCCGCCCTGACCCGCGACGTGAAGCGCTTCTTCGACGCGCTCGAGCAGGGCAAGGCGCCGCGCATGACCGAGCTGCGCACCGGCACCTCCATCCGGCAGCTGCTCCTCGACCGCATTCGCGCCGAGGCGCACCCGGGCGGCCACGTGATCTTCAAGTTCAACCACGTCACCGATCCCCGCGTCCTGACCGCGCTCCGCAACGCGGCGCGGGCGGGCGCGAGGGTGGACCTGGTGGCCAGGACCACGCTCACCGAGATTGCACCGGAGGTGAAGGCGAAGAGCGTGGTGGGGCGCTTCCTCGAGCACGCCCGGGTGGCCGCCTTCAAGAACGGCGGCCGCTGGCTGGTCTTCGCCGGGAGTCTCGACGCCATGCCGCGCAACTTCGACAAGCGCTACGAGATCTTCTTCCCGGTGAAGGACCCGTCGGCGCGCCGCCTGGTGCTCTCCCAGCTCCGCTCCCAGGTTGCCGACGACGTGAACTCCTTCGCCCTGCTCTCCGACGGCACCGAGGTTGCCCACTGGGCCGGGAAGCGCGACGCGCAGCGCCCTGACGACCACCGGAGGTAGCGACGGGAAGGGAGGGCGCCGCGGCGGCGGCCGCACCCGTTCGTTCCGAATTCGTCGCCAAACCGGAATGGCGACCGCACGGTCAGGTGGTCTAGTCCAGTCGAGTGGCTGGCCTCGAGCGAGGCCAGCCGTCCGGCCGAAGTGTCGGTTGGCGAGCACCCGGAGGGGGTCCGGGTGCTCGTCGTATCCCTGCGATCCGGCGGGAGCCTCGTCCTGCCGGCCGGCTGCTCTACGTCGCGCCCAGAGGCTCGAACGCGTACCCGGACCTGAGGAGCTCCGCTCCCTTCCGATCCCGGATGAGCAGCGTACCGGCCTCGCGAACGCCGTTGTCGCGCAGCGAGGCCTTGATGTGCTCCTCCGCCTCGCGCGCGTTCCAGGCCCGGACGTGGAAACGGTACTCGTTCCCATCGGGACTGAAGATGCACTCGAAGAAGCTCTCGCGCGTCGCCATGGATCCGTTTCGGGGATGGGAGATTTCCCTCATCGCGTCCCCACGAACTTCCACTCTAGATCGACTTCGTCCACGACGCCATGGAAGGTGACCGTGAGGGTCTTGCCGTCGGCGTCGAAGCGCGGCTGGATGGACCCGAGGCGCACCTTCTCGCCGGTGGGGAGCTGGAACGACCAGGCGCCGGCCTCTGCGAGGACGATCACCAGCGCCTCGGGCGGCGCGAAGTCGACGTGGTCCACGGAAGGGCACATCTCACGGACCGGCACGCGGACGATGCCCGGCTCCGGGTTCTCGACATGGACGTCCACGGTCGATGTCCAGGTGAACCGGCCGTGGGAGAGGGTCGTCGTACCCCGGTAGGTCCCTGCCCAGGCGGATGCTGGATCCGGGGTGAGGGTCGATCCGGCGGTCGGTGCCGATCCCACCGGGATCGCGAGCTCCTCGTCGGGAGTGGACCCACAGGCTGCGATCACCATCGCTGCTGCGACCACTGCGAACCGGACTATCACTGGCTCTCCTCCTGCACGAGCGACAGGTGATCGCAGGAAGGGTGCCGCTCCGGATCGCCGCATCTATCGGACGTTGCGACCGTGTGTCCCCCCACCCAGGGTGACCAGGAACCCCAGATATCGCGAGGAGGGGGTGGGAGCGGACCCGCGCATGCCTCTGGTCACCCGACCTGTCGACGCGTCGTTTCATCGTCGCTTCGAGCGCGACGCGTTTCCGTCACCGAGGCCGCCTAGGTTACCCGGTCCTCCACGGCAGGACGATTTCAGGAAGGCGGGCACAGGCGATGATCCACGGAAGGAGCGGCTGGGGACTCTCCCCGGCCGGACTGCTGGCTTCGATCCTCGCGGTCGCCACCGCCGCCTGCAACGCGGAGACGCCTGCCGCGCCAATCCAGCCGGAGCCGCCGGCCCAGTCTGGGCCGACGTTCCATCTGGGCGACCAGTTCACCGCGACCCAGCGCGCGACCCAGGCGATCGTCGATGCGGGGACGATCTGGCTCCGGGACGCGAACGGCGACTTCGTGTTCGGAACCGACCCCGACGCCAACTGGAACGCCAAGGCGGGGCTCTCGCTCACCTGGAAGCAGGTTCCGGGCGCCACCAAGTACCGGGTGATGGCCCGCAACACCTCCACCTCCCCGGTCGCCTTCAAGGAACTCGCCCTGGTTCCGGCCCCCGACCCGTCGCTCAACCCCACGGTGGTGGCGACCGGCCTGAACCCCTGGACCGCGGGGCTCGGCACCGGGGGCGCCCCGTGGAGCTTCACGAACCACATCGAGTTCACCATCTCCTCGGAGGACGAGAAGGGCGTGCTGACCACGAACGCCATCTCCGCACCCCTGGACTCCGTCGACGTCTATCCAGGCCACCTCACCGGGATCGAGATCGACCTCTCCACCCTTCCAGTCCCCTTCGATCCCCAGGTGGAACGGGGAGCCACCTTCACGAAGACCATCCGCCTCACCTTCTCCGAGCCCATGCGGACCGACGCGCCACCGACGCTCACCCCCCAGAGCGCCAACGTGACCCTCCGGCGGGTCCTGGCGAGCACCTGGGGCAACGACCCGGCCGTCCCGGCCAACAATCCGCCCAGCGCGGCGGCAAATGCGTTCCTGAAGGTCGAGCTCACCGTGAAGGGGCCCTGCACGGAACTCCTCGTCAACCGCTCGCCGGGCGACGTCGTCCTGGTCCTGCGGGACGCCTCGCTCGTCCTCCCCGGCCCGGCCAGCCGGCTCGTCTTCCTCGACGGATCGACCGGCGCCTTCCTCGGCGAGGCAGCCTCCGTCTCCGTCGTGGACGTGGCCACTGGCCAGGTCGGCGTGGGGAGTCCCGTGTCGGCGGAGGTTCCCGCCGGGGCCCTCGCCTGTACCATCGACGGCGGCGCGTTCACGGTCCCGCGCCTGGTTTCCGAGACCGGAGCCCGGCTGACCGTCACCGACGCCACTCCCTTCTTCGTGGGTGAGCAGGTGGCCGTCCACGAGCCCTCCACCGGAGGCGGACCTGCCGTCCACGACGTCCGGACGGTCGCGGGGATCGACTCGGTGGCGAAGGTGCTCGTCCTCTCCGAGCCCCTCTCGCCGGGTCACGGCGCCGCGTCGGTCGTGGTCCCGCTGAACGGCCTCGGGGGCGAGGTGGCGCTGCGCCCCAGCACCACCATGGCCCTCCTGCGCGACGTGGTCGGAGGCTCTGACCGCGAGATCTTCGTCGCATCCCCGGTGAACCTCATGGTCGGCGACACGGTCCTCGTGGATGGCGACGGCCGGCTGGGGACGACCTCCGACCAGGCGCAGGCGGTCGTGAAGCAGGTGAAGTTCGCCCCTGCCTCGGGGACGTCGTACTCCATCGTCGTCGATCTGCCCGTGGCCCTCATGCTCCTCCACGGCCGGGCCGCCGTGATCGGAATGGGCGACTCCTTCGGCGTGGGAGGCACCCGGGACACCACGGCCGCCTCGGCGACCCCGCTCGACGCCCACGGAGACCAGTTCAGCCCGGACGGCCTCCGATACTAGCCGGAGCCGATCAGGGCGCGCCCTGCGGCTTCAGCCGCTGGTCGATGAGCAGGTCCTCGTACGCCTGGGCCGCGTTCTCGAGCCTGACCCTGCGGAGCCCGAGGAAGGGCTCGCCACCGACCCCCTCGCGCGCGAGCCAATCGAGGATCTCCTTGCCGACCTGGTAGATCCGCTCGTTCTTCGCCTCGGCCGCCGCCAGCCTCTCCGCGAGCTTGGCCTCCTGGGCGGCGAGCTTGCCACGCTCCTGCTCGCTCGCACGGGCCGCGTCCTCGCGCGTGGCCTCGCACTGCGCGAGCGCCTTCGCGCCCTTCGCGCTCTCCTCGGACTGCCCGGCGAGCTTCCGCCTCAGCTCCTCCACCTCGCGCTCGCTGGTCCTGGGCCGTGCCGCGCCCTTCGCCTGCGACTGGAGGGCCGCCATCTCCTTCTTCAGCTCCGCCTCCTTCCCCTGCCAGGTGGCGCGCTCGTCCTCCAGGGTGCGGAGCTGGGCCGTGGTCGATCGCAGCGCGTCGCGCAGCTTCGCCTCGGTGGCCGCGTCGGGCCGGGCCGTGTCGGGCAGGAACGCCAGCGAGACGCCGAGGAGCAGCGCCGGGATCGATGGACGGGGCATGGCCTAGAACCTCGCCGTGACGTCTACGAGGAGCTCGTCGATCTGGTACCGGGGGCCCACGATGGAGGCCGCGCTGCTCCAGAGCAGCGAGAGGGTGACCCGCTGGATGATCCCGAGCGAGCCGGTGACGATGTAGCCCTGTAGATTCGTCCCGCCCAGGCCGAAGTCCGGGTCGGTGAAGGCGTCCACGACCGCGTCCGACTGGAGGTACCGGTACTCGACGCCCGCGGACCAGCTCCACTGGGCGCCCTGCAGCGGGCTCCCCAGGAGCACCCTCCCCGTGAACCCGTAGGGCCCGCCGGCGAACTGGTCGCAGCCCGAGCCATCGCAGGCGGCCCGGTTGTTGAGGGCCACGGCCTGGTAGGTGGCGGGCGAGAAGGCGGTGTTCCAGACGAACTCGGCGTTCGCTCCGACGCTCAGGGCCGGGAAGGGGACCGTCAGGAAGCTCCCGGTCACGGCCAGCTCCTGGAACGCGCCGGGCAACCCGAAGTACTGGTAGCGCGGGACGGGACCGAGCGCCTCGGCGACCAGCGCGGCGTCCGAGGGCGTCCGCAGCGCCATGTAGGTGTTGCCCTTCTGGGCGAACGTCGGGCGGGTCTGGTCGGTGCTGCAGGTGACCTTGAGGTGGGTGTCGCAGGGCGCCGAGATGCGCCCCTCGATCCCGTAGAAGTCGTAGTAGGCGACCGCCAGCTTGAGCGAGAGGCTGGGGTCCGGCTGCCACTGACCCCCGACCTGGGCGGCGAAGAGCCACTTGTTCCAGCTCGTGAACTTGGCCGGGAGCTCGGCCGGGAAGGCGAGGGCCGACTCGAACACCGGAAAGGCCCCGCCGGTGAGGAACAGTCCCAGACTCTCCCCGGCGCCCAGCCTGGCCTGCAGCGCGAACCCGTCGAAGTTCACCGCGTCGGCCCAGATCATCTGGGTGGTGAAGAACGGGTTCTCGAACCTTCCCCCCTCCCCCATCACCCCGCTCCGCGCCTTGGGGTCCGTGAAGGCCCGGATGTAGGCCTGGTCGAGCCAGATCTGGTACTTGCTGAAGTTCCCTCCCGATGCTCCCAGCGTCTGGTTGGTGGAGACCGGCGAGTTGGTCTCGCCCGATGCGATGCGGATGCCGGAGGTGAACCCGGGAGCCACCGCCACGTCCACCCCGAGGCGCGCCCGCAGCCGGAACACGTCGCGGTCCTGATCGACGTTGAGGTACTTCTCGCCCGAGAGGTCCACGAAGTTCACGTCGAAGGGGGCGCTCGCGTTGATGGCCGCGAAGTCGGGGAACTCGCCGCCGTTGGCGTTGCCCGCCGGGTATTTGAGGTTCTGGAACCTGACCCGGACGTCACCACCGAAGGTGAAGCGCTCCAGCCACTTGGGGAGGACGTTGGGCGCCGCCCAGCCCTCCTCCTTGGCCTGCGCGAGAACCTCCTTCTTCACCTGGTCGCGGATCTCGGCCTTGACCGACTCCGGGACGTAGACGGCCCGCTTGACCTCGGACGAGGATTCCGGGGCCGGCGCCGGAGCGGGCGGCGGCGGATCCTCGGAGCGCGCCGCGCCGGGCGCGGAGAGCGCCAGGACGAGGAGGAGCGCCGACCAGGCCGGGCGCCCTCGGGTGATTCGCTTCGTGGTTCGTGGCATGGACCGTTCTCTTTCCGTGACGATGATCATTCACCAAAGGTCAACGAGGCCGTCGGGCCTGGACCCGCATCACCACCGGCATCGGGATGTCGGCGGGCGGAGGGTTGCGAAGCTGGACTCCGACCAGCGCCTCGAACTCCTTGTCCAGGGTCGGGTCGGCGCTGGGGCGGACGGGCTGGACCCGGGTGATGCGCCCCGCCGGGTCCCACCAGAGCCTGAGCTCCGCCACGGCGGAGGCGGCGGAGAGGCGCTTGCTCCTGCGCAGGACCGCCTCGATGTCGGGCTGCATCCGCCCGTAGAACCAGGCGTACCGGGCAGCCGCATCGCCCGCCCCGCCTCCCACCCCGGTCCCGTCTCCGAGCCCGCCGGGGCCCAGGAGTCCACGCCCGCCGGGGTTGCCCGCCAGGTTGAACGCGTCGCCGGGGCCCGATCCCTCCTCGGCGAGCGCCAGCGGTCCGGCCGCGGGGCCCGGGGGCGGCGGAGCATCGGGAGGCAGGTCCATCGGCCGGAGCTCCTGCCGGCTCGAGGGGGGCTCCTCCTCCACCTTCTGCGGCGTGGGCTGGGGAGGTGGGGGCGGCGGCGGGGTCCTCGGAGGGGGAGGCTGGAGGTTCACCACCGCGTACTGCATGGTCCTGCGCGGAGGCGGCTCGTTGCTCGTGGCGGCGATCCAGCGGATGCCCAGCCCGGCCAGCGCGACCAGGACCACGCCGGCGCCGGCCCCGACGCGGTTGGCCCGGACGAAGTCCGCGATCCTCTGCACCCGGCTCACGCTCGCGCCCCCGGTCCCTTCCTCACTTCACGAGCGGCTTGGTGGCGAGCCCGACGGTGGTGATGTTGAGCCGGCCGAGCAGGTCGAGGACATCGACCACGCTCTGGTACTGCACCTGGCCGTCGCCGCGGACGACGACGGGGAACTCGGGCGTGAGGGACTTCTGCTGCACCAGCCTCTGCTCCAGCTCTCCGAGCGAAGCGACCGGGATGGTGTCGAGGAAGACCTTCCCCTCGGCGGTGACGGTGATGGCCTTGGTGGTCGGCTTGGCGAGGCTCCTGGCCGGACTGGCCTTGGGCAGGTTGACGCGCATGCCCTGCACCGTGGCGGTGGTCATGATGACGAAGATGACGAGCAGCACGAAGGTCAGGTCGACCATGGGCGTGATGTTGATGTCGTCGTAGGGCTTCTCCTCGGACTGGACGTTCACGGGTGCCCCTCCGCCGCGACGATGGTGGGACGGCGTGGCCGCTCGTCGCTCTCGTCACGCCCGTCGCGGGTGGCGCGCTCGGCGTAGGCCTCCGCCACCTTGGTGACCAGCTCGTCGACGAAGACCTGGAGGGTCGCGGAGATGTTCTTCACGCGGGAGAGCAACCAGTTGTAGCCAAAGAGCGCCGGGATGGCGACGGCCAGGCCGGCCACCGTGGCCACGAGCGCCGCCGCGATCCCGGGGGCGATGGCGTTCACGTTCACGTCGCCGGCCGCCGCGATGGCGGCAAAGGTGATCATGACGCCGACGACCGTTCCCAGGAGGCCGAGGAACGGACCGCCCGAGATGGCGATGGTGAGCAGCACCAGGTTCTTCGAGAGGCGCTGGTTCTCGCGCACCTGGCCGGCATCCAGGCTGGCCCGGATCGCCTCGATCGACTCCGCCCGGAGCGGCTTGCCGCTGCCGGTGCGCTTGCGCACCTCTTCTGCGCAGATCCCGTACATCTTGTAGAGCGGCGAGTCCCTGAGCGCCTTCGGATCCCCCAGGGCGCCGCCGTCGCCGGTGTCCACCAGGCCGGCCAGGTCGGCGCTCTCCTTGTGGAAGCGCTCCAGGAACTGGGCGTTGGCCCGCTCCACCGCGGAGAGGAAGGAGGCCTTCCCGATCATCACCACCCAGCTCACCACCAGCATGACGGCGAGCACGCCGATGACGATCCAGCCGTCGAGCGTCACCGACTTGATGAGGATCGAGAAGTAGCCACCTCCCGAACCTCCCGTCTCCTCGTCCTGTCCGGCGGCGATGAGCTTTCCGGGGTCGGTTCCCTGGGAGATGGCGGCGAGCTGGATGTATCCGAGGGGACGGGCGACCTTGCTGATCTGGAGCTCGTCCACGTCCCCCTTGAAGCCGGCCGGAGGTGGCGCCTCCTTCCTGGCGTCCTTCCGGCCCGGAGCGGCCGCGTCGGCCGCCACCGGCTCGGCCCCGCCGATCGTGGCCGCCGTGTTCAGCGCGGGCAGCGTGGCCCCCAGGTTCGCGACCGTCGCCCCGTTCACGTGCAACGTGGTCGCGTCGCCAACCGTGACGACCAGGTGGTGCCAGCCGTTCGCGGCGAGCGGGGTCGCCGAGACCGCGCGCTGCGCCCCCTTGCCCCGGTCGATCTCGACGTAGGGCTTCCCTCCCTCGAACCCGACCGCGAAGGCGTTGGACCCGTCGCGCCGCGCGAAGATCACGCCGCTCGCATCGGCCTCGGCCGGGCGGACCCAGGCCGACCAGGTGATCTGCGATCCGTCGGCCCAGGCCAGCGACGGCCCGGCCGGGATGGTCACGCGTCCCGTTCCGTCGAGCTTGAGGCCGCGGCCGATGATCGCCCCGTCGGCGCTCGTTCCGGCCGTGGACGCCTGGTTGCCCCAGGTGGTCGAATCGCGGGGCGGCTGCCCCTTCTCGGCGAAGTGGAGGACCAGCACCGTGGCCGGGTCGTAGGTGCCCCGGGCGTCCTCCGCCGTCACGGCCTTGGGATTGCGGTAGTAGAGCCAGATCTCGTTCTTCGTCCCCGGCTTCACCTCGGGAACGCCCACCCAGACCAGCGCCTCGCCGAGCAGCGCGTCGTACTTCTCGACGTGGTGCTTGAGCGGGGTCTTGTCGTCGCCGGCCACGAAGCGCAGGTCGCTGCCGTCCTCCTTGGCCTGATCGAACTTGAAGTTCCCGGCGTGGAGGCGGACCAGGACCGGCGCCGCCCCGACGGGCTCGGAGATGGGCGAGCCGGTGGCCCCGGTGTCGATGCGGATGGGCTTGCGCGCCGTCCACTCCTCGTTCCACCAGGCCCGGGCGGCGACCGGGGCGAGAATGGTGGCCGCGATCGTCGCGAACGCGGCGAGGCGGCGGGTTGCGCGGTGGTTCATGGTGTGTCCCCTCTCGTTTGACTCAGAACTCGCCCCAGACCCTGAAGTGGATGCGTGGGGTGAACTGCTGGGTGTCGCCCACCGTCACCAAGGGCACCCCGACCTCGAGGGCGCCGCCGGCGACGCCGAAGGCCCTGAACGTCCCTCCCCCACCCGCGCCCATGAGGAAGAAGTCCTGCCTCTGCTCGGGGAGCGGCAGGTGGATCCCGGCGAAGGCGAGATCCACGAAGGCCAGGATCTGCAACCCGCCGAACCCGTGCTTCCCTCCTGCTCGGAAGAGCGGGGGGCTCCGCACCTCGAACTGACCGTCCACGCCGTAGTCTCCGAGCCCCTGGGCCTCCAGGTAGCCGCGAACCGAATCGACCCCTCCCACGGCGAACTGCTCGGGGCCGATGAGCGGAACCGGGCTGTACTGCCCCAGGAGCTTCTCCGAGACCTCGAACCCGAGCGGCAGGATGTCGGTCCGTGACGCGTCGCCCCGGAAGTAGATGAAGCTCCCGGTGGACCCGTATCGCTTGGCGTCGAAGGCGTCCGGCGAGGAGCTCCAGTCGCGAATGTCGAAGACGGTGGATGCGGTGACCTGCATCCGCCACGCCTCCTCCATCCAGCTGGCCGCGTACACCGCGCTCATCGGCAGGTATCCGATGGGCGTCTCCTGGACGTCGACCCGCTCCAGGAAGTACTTGTAGTCGAGACCGGTGGTGATGCTCTGGAACCACCCCTGCGTGCTCGGGAGCGTGAACGAGGCCCGGGCCCCCGCCGTCCAGCCCTTCCCGGCCACGGCCAGCGCGCCGAGCGTCGAGACGTTGCTGTTCTGGATCACGCCGGTCGCGCTCAGGCTCAACCAGGAGATCCGGGGAAACCTGGCCAGGTACGACAGGGAGAGAACCAGGCTCTCTCCGAAGTTGCCGGGCGCCGTCTGGAAGGCGAAGGCGAGCGAGTGGCCTGCCTGCCAGAGGTTCTCGTAGCGCACCGCTCCGTTGAGCCGGAGCGGCGTGGTCATCGCGCTGTAGCGGTTGTTGAGGTCGAGGGACCCGTGAAGGGGCATGTGGTCCTCCACCTCCAGATCCGCGACGATCGTCCCGGGAACCGTCCCGGCCCGGAGGGAGGGAGTGACGCGCCGGTCGGGGATCTGGTTCAGGGCCACGATGTCCTCGACGATCCGGTCGAAGTTCGGGACGCTGCCCTCGGCCAGCGAGGGCGCCATCTTCTTGATGTCGGAGGGCGCGAACCAGTCCGCGCCGCGAACCCGCAGCCGGACCACCTTGCCCTCGGTGACCTCGAGCAGCACGACGCCGCCACGGACCGTCTGCTGGGGAATCGCGACGGTGACCGCCTGGAACCCCCGCGACGCGTAGGCCTTCTCGAGCGCCGCGCGCGCCCGTTCCACGTCCTCGAGGGTCCGGCCGGGGCCGAGGAACGGCTCCAGCGTCAACTCCACGTCGATGGTCGTGAGCCGTGTGACGCCCGTGACGCGGTACTCCGTCACGTCGATGGTGCGCGGGCGGGGTGGCGCGGTGGCGGGCTCGACGGTCGGCGGCGCGGCGGGATCCTCGGCGCGGGCCGGCGGACAGGCCGCGAGCATCAGGGCGGCGGCGAGCAGTCCGGTCGTCCCCAGACACCGGAAAGCCCGGGCAACGCCATTTTCCGGCGTCGCGGGACGCTCGACGATTCGCACGGTTTCGCTCTGCTCCGGTCCACGTGTGGGGGCGAAATATTCGGCGGGATGGGGGCGAGGTACACGTTACGTTTCGGTAGCGAGGACGTATCGGACCCGCCTCCCTAGGCCTTGGGCTTGGGCCGGACGCAGGTGACCTTCCCCGCCTTGGCCGATTTCTTCTCGTAACCTTCGGGGCACTGGCAGAGTTTTGGATCGACCTCCTTGCCCACGGCGCAGGTCTTCGGCTTGCACTCGCCACCGCCGGTGCCGAGGAGGATCTTCCCGAAGCCGGGAGGGCACTCGCAGGCCGAGGGATCGGAGAACGAGCCCGTCGTCGGGCAGGCAGCCGGCTTGCCCTTCTGCTCGGCACGCGCCGCTCCAGGGAGCGCGAGGGTGACGGCGAGTGCGAGGGCGAGGCCTGCGAGCTTCGTGTCCATGGTTCGGCTCTCCTTGGTTCGCCGGAACGGGGCGGGTGGGGGCGGAACCTAGCAGGGGAGCCGGAGGCCGGAGTGTGGCGACTTGGCAACCGTTCCGTGGTGCCGGGGTTTCCCGGGCCGCGCTACTTCCTCTCCTTCTCCTTCCTCTTCTTCTCCGCGTCTGCGGCCGACTCCTCGTAGCCCACCACCTCCACGGTGATGATCGAGGGCAGGTCCGGGACCGGGCCTCGCGCCGCGGCCTGGGTCGCCACCACGCCCTCGGTGGCCGCCTGCGCCACCTGGGAGGCGGCCGTGAGGACCGCGACGTTGGGGGGCTCCACCTTGGGAACCCCCTGCGACGCGCCGGAGACCTGGATGTTCTCCATCCCGACCACCACCGCCGCGGCGATGTTCAGGTCGCCGACGACCCTGATCCCGGCGTCGCCCGCGTTGACCTCGCCCCGGGGGGCGATGAGGTCGAGGCGGCTCCTCGGCCGATCCGCAGCGTTCCCGACGGCGTCGAGCACGCCGATGCCCGCCCCCGTCTGGAGGCCGAAGGCGTCCACCTGGACCACGGCGTCGCGGCTCATCGTGTAAGCGAGCGGCTTCTGGAACACCGAGGTCTTGGAGCCCGTGCCGGCGGTGATGCTGCCGTTCGAGGTCCACATGGTGATGTCGCCACCCTGGAGCGTGAACACGCGGGAGGAGAAGAGGTCGACGTTCTGGTCCGCCATGATGTGGATGTCGCCGCCGCGCCGGGTCACGACGCCACCCTTGCTGTAGTCCACCCGCTCCTGGTTCGCGTCCGTGCCCACCTCCACCCGGCCGTAGGGCGCGAGCAGCGTGATGCCGGCGGCGGCGTTCGTCTCCACCCGCTTCGCGTGCAGGAAGAGGTTGCCGCGATCCTCCAGGGGCAGGCTCGAGGGGTCTGTCGGGAAGAGCGCGGCGACGGCCCGGAAGCCCCTGTCGTAGCTGTGGAAGCGGGGGCTCTCGGGGTCGTTGTAGTCGATGCCCGTGTCCCGCAACTCCGTGAAGTAGACGCCGGTCAGGAAGACCTGGCGCTCGGACTGGGTCCGGGCGCCGAAGGAGGCGACCAGGTCGGCCTCGGAGAGCCCGGCCGATGCCGGGTCGAGCCGCTCCATGTAGCGCCGCAGCTCCGGGAAGTAGTCCTTCACGGCCCGCTGCTCCGCGTTGGCCGGATCGAGGTACGCCGCGGTGAACGCCCCCTGGTCCACCCGGTCCTTCTTCACTCCGGCGAGGACGTAGATCCCCATGCCCCTGTCTCGGGGGAGGGCGGAGTAGACGATCCCCTGCCGCGAGTTGCCCTGGCTGACGAAGGCGCCGCCCGAGAGCGGCGGCTCCACACCCGTCCCCGACTGGACCGTCGGCTCGTCCAGGCGCACGTCACGCCCGGCCTGCAGGATCATCGTGCCCTGCCCGAAAAGGTCCAGCACCGGCTGGTAGACGTCCCGTCCCGCCGAGAGCAGCGACAGGTCGGTGGGCCCGTTGCCCACGAGCTCGTAGTAGCCCCCCAGGAGGTCGGTTCCGGCCACGACGTGGAGCGGCTTCGGCAAGGAGACCTTGATCACGTCGGAGAAGCGCGAAAGGAGGGGAGCCGGCTGGCGCAGGCAGGTACCCGACGCGCTCTGCGCACAGACCGACCCCTGGATGGCGTAGATCCGTGCCGGCTCCGGGTCGCCGCGGTGGACGGCGCCGTAGGCCGTCCCGGGGTCAACGGCCACGACGCTCACGCTGGTGTCGCCGCTCGCCGAGACCTGGGTGGCGTAGGCCGCCCGCCAGTCCTGCACCAGGCTCGGGTCGCGGTCCTCCTGGGTGATGTCCAGCTTGAGGACGGCGTTCCTGGTCGCGAGCAGCTCGATGGTCCCGCGCGGCGCCGACTCCAGGCGAAGCTCGGCGGGCGTGGCCAGGCTGCTCTCGATGGTGGCGTCGGAGGTGAACGACGCGAGCCGGAGCGTGGGAGGGGCATAGCCGAACAGGAAGTTCAGTCCTGCGCTGCCGGTCATCTTCAGCCGATAGGCGAGCGGGGTCGTGGCCGATTGCGCGAGATCGACCGAGGCCCACGGGTCGTGGAGGTAGGCGACCTTTCCGCCGAGGGCGACGACGTCGAGGGCCGTCCGCTCGCCGTACCCGACGAAGGCCGTCCCGGACTGGGCCTGGAGGTTCTCCCCGATCTGCCCTTGCCGCATGGGATCGAACGCTCCCTCGACGCTGGCGCTCGCACCCGCGGTGATCCTGACCGTGGCGTCGCCGAGACCGACGAGCGTGCCGACGGTCCGGTCGCCAAGCGTGGCCTGGGCCGACCAGCTGGAGCGGATCCGCCCCATGGCCTCGGGATCGGCCATGACGTTCCCCCCGGCGCGAAGCTCGCCGTGCCCGCGCCCGAGCACGAAGAGGCCTCCCCGGAGGTCGCCGCCGGCCGAGAGCAGGAGGTCGCCGCCGCCCCGCACCACGAGGTCATCGGCCGCCGGGATCTCACCCACCGGCGTGGTGAGCTGCCCGGTCGTGGGGATGGCCACCTGGAGCCGGGTGACGTCGCCTCCGGCCTGCACGCGAACGTCTCCGCCGCCCAGCGCGCCCACCCCCTGCTCGAAGTTCTTGTGGACGACGGACCAGTTCGTCTGCTGCAGCACCGGCGACGCGGCGACGCTTCCCTGCCAGTCGGTGCTCCCGTAGCGGAAGAGCCAGGCCGAGGTGGTCTGCGTCGCGAGGGGGGCGGTGACGTCGCCGCCCGCATGGAGATCGACGTTTCCTCCCCCGGTGGCGAACTCACCGAGCACCGCCGCGGACGGGACGCTCTGGTTCACGAACCCGGCGGCCCAGGGGGTTCGCGCGCCGGCCGTGTAGATCACCGCCGCCGGGACGTCGAACGTCCCGGCCTCGAAGGTCACGTCGCCTCCGGCGCGGATGGCGATGTCTCCGGTCCCGGTCCGGAGGATGGCGCCGCGGCGGAGGATCAGGCCCTGGTCGGTCTCGACGGACAGGCTGGACGAGCGGCCGGAGAGCAGCGCCGCGCCCCGGCTCGCGCCTCCGAAGCCATCGCTCACGACGGCCCCGAAGTCGATGTCGCCCCTCGAGACGAACCCGAGGTATCCCGGACCACCCGGCGTGGCGCCTCCGGAGCCTTCTGGGCGGGCCAGCGAGAGGTCTCCGAGGACCAACATCGCGCCCTCGCTCCTCGCCACGATGGCCGGGGCGAGCTCGAAGCCGCCGATGCCCTGAGGGTGGCTGGCCTTCGCCGCGGCGAGCCACGCCGTCGCCTCGTCCATCCGGGCCGTGAACCAGGTCCCGTCGACCACCGCGGTATCGGACGTCGCGAGCCCCTGGACGACCTTGTTCGGGGCGAGGAACTGTCCTTCGAGGGAGCTCACGGCGATCCCGTCCGCCGTCCGAGGGGCCCGTACCGTGATGGACCCGCCCTCTCGCCCACCGGACACGTCCACGGTCGCGCCGTTCACGGCCACCTGTCCGTCCGTGGTCGCGATGAGCACCCGCCCACTCGCCGGCACGAACCCGTCGGCGTCCGCAGCAGCCGCTCGCGCGTTCACGCTGGCCGTGGCCGCGACGTCGACACCCGCCCCGCCCGAGATCTCGATCCGGCCGCCCGACGCGTGGGAGGCATCGCCCGCCAGTCCGATCGTTCCCGCCACGACGACCTTGCCCGCGTCGGAGCGCAGCGTCACGTCGTGCGCCGAGATCCGCTCCTCCTGGCCGAGCCGGATCTCCTGGCCCGGGTCGCGAGCCCGGATCTGGCGGGACTCGGTGAAGCCCCCCTGCTCGAGCCCCTGGTTCAGGGTGGTGAAGCTCGTCAGGCCGCCTGCATCCAGCGCGAAGGCCGCCCCCCGGTGCCCTGCCTCGGCCTTGCCGCGAAGCTCGCCCTCCAGGGTGGCCTGGCGCCCGGCGCCGATCTCGATGCCTCCAGCGTCGCCACCGCGGGAAGAGCCCGAGACGTCGGTCACGGCGCCAGCCTGGATGGAAAGGTCTCCCGTCGCCGCGAGGCGAATCGCGCCGCCGGGCGCGAACTTGACCAGGTCCTCGAAATCCACCGCCCGTCCGCTCACGTCGACGCTTGCGTGGGGTCCGAGGGTGAGCGAGCCGCCGGTCGCGCGAGCCTCGAACGTCCCCGCCGGCAGCACCACCGCGGTGTCGAGGAGGACGGTCGTCCCCTGCACCGACACGTGGCCGCCGAGTGACGTGGCTGCGTGCGTTCCTCCGGCCGATGCGTCGCGTCCCAGGAAGAGGCCGCCGTCGGCGAGCACGTCGTAGCGGGTGCCGGAGGCTGCCTCGACCCCGCCCGTCTCGAACGACCGCACGGCGGTCCCGATTCCGCCCGCGACGGCAAGCGCCCCGGTTCCCCTGGCCACCGTGGTCCCGGCCCTGCCGGTCAGCCCCTCGAAGCCCGCGACCTGCACCTTCCCGGGCCCGAGGGCGAGCGTGGCGACGTCCAGCGTGAGGGCTCCCGTGCCGCTCGAGGCGGCGCCACCCGTCCAGGGCGCGCCACTGTTGCGGAGCGTGAACTCCGAGCCGGCGATCCGCGCGCTGGCTCCTCCCTCGCCCTGGAGCAGCGGGGTGTCGAGCGAGAGCACGCTTCCCGAACCGCTCGACCGGCTTCCCAGCGCGAGGTCGCCGTGGATCCGGATCGCCTCCAGCCCTCGGATGCTCAGGTCGGACGACGCGGAAAGCCGCTCGACGAGCTCCTTGCGGAGCACCGTTCCTGTCACCCCCCCCGGCGCGTCTCCGAGGTGGACCTGCGTCGAGGCGAGATCGAGCTTGCCCGCCGAGAGGTCCACACCGGGCGAGAGGGTCACCGCCCGGGCCGCCTCGAGGGAGACCGACCCGCTCGCAGCCAGGATCGCGTCCTCGACGGAGAGGTCGCCCGTGACGGCACTCGTCCCGGATCGCGCGATCCCGATCCGGTCGCCGGTCGAGACGCGCAGCAGGGCGCCGTCGCCGTCGATCCGGATCGCCCTGCCGTCGCCGGAGGCCGCACCCTCCGCGCGGATGGCCGATCCGCTCAACACCTTCACCGCTCCGGAGGCCGCCAGGATGACCTCCGGGCTCCGCCAGACCTCGCCCGCGGTATCCACCACCACCTCGCTCGCCGCGACCTTCAGGGTGGTGCCCTGCTGGCTCGTGTCCTGTGACGCCGAGCGGGTGCCTCCGAGCAGGATGCTCCCGGCGCCCAGGGCCTCGAGGGCGGCGGCTTCGAGCACCACGTGGTCGGGGTACTTCCCCCCGCCCTGTTCCCCGACGACCGCGATCCGCGCGGACGCCACCTCGAGGCTGCCGGGACGCCCTTCCGGCCCGGCGCCGAAGCGGGCGTTTCCCTGGAGGACGAGCCCCTCCGTGGCCGCCAGGGCCACGGTCCCCGCGTCGTTCATGGTGCGGACGAAGACGTCCGATTGCTCCGCGTTCCGCCGAGCATAGGCGTCGAACGAGGCGGTGTCGATCTGGGAATAGGCCCCGAACACCTTGCCCGTCATGACGGCGAAGCTGCCGTACCCGGCGTCCCGGCGCTCGCCCCCCACGAGGCGGTAGCCTGCGACGACCGCCGCCCCGTCGGGGCGAACGTGTGCTTTCGGCGCGGCGGCGAGCGAGCCCCCGAGAGGCTGCACGAGCAGGCCGCCCGGCAGGAGCGCGTAGTGGGCGGGGAGCAGCGTGTAGGCTCCGTCGGCAAGCCCCGGCACGCCCTGGAGCCACACCTGGTCTCCCACCGTCAGGCGCGGGTCGCGCAGACCGTCGACCGGGCCGATGGGCGCGGGCGCGAGCCCGCGGGCGAGGTTCGGGTCGCGGGTGAAGAACTCCGCCCGCCCCGGCAGCACCGCGAACGGCGCGGCCAGATCCTTCCCGAGGGCCGGAGCGCCGATGAGGTTCCCCTTCCCATCCGTGGTGTATCCGAGGACGTCGCTCGAGCCGCCGTTGCCCGGGACGAAGACGTATCCCTGCAGGTCGCCGCCTCCCGAGACGTCGATCGTCGAGCCCTTCTCCACGGCGACCTGCGCCCCGTCGAGTCGGACGGCGAGCGTCGGAGACTGGCCGGGCTGGTGATAGCCGAAGAAGGTCCCGTCGGTCTGGACGGACCCGAAGGGCACCACGAGGCCGGTTCCGTCGGCCCCGGCGAGCGACACCGAGGTCACGCTCCCCGGCAGGAGCGTCACCGATCCGGTGGGGTTTCCGGCTTCGTCCCGGGCCTCGAGCCGGAGCTGGCCGCCCGGTGCACGCAGGACGCCCCCCTGCTCGATGACCGGAGCGCGCAGCGTGAGCCGCTCCCCGAAGGAGAGCGGCGGGGAGTTCCCTCCGTTCCCGCCCGTGTGCTCGATGGTGATGCGGGTCGGCGAGGCGACGAGGAAGCCCGGGTGCGCGTCGGGCCGCTCGATCTGCGCCAGCGCCGGCAGGTGGCCGCGGGAGGCCACGTACACCTGTCCCGCCCGGAGCTCGAGGTCCCCGGCGGTGAGCAGGCCAGGGTTCTGGCTCTCCCTGCCCGCGTCCCTTCCGGCCGGGTCGTGATCGGAGAGGCGGATGTCACCCAGCGCGTGCAGGCGCGCCGTCGAGAAGCCGCCGAAGGCCTGGGCCGAACCGGTCACCGCGCCGAGGACCACGGTCCTCGCGACGTCGATGACGTCCGCCTCCACGAGCAGGTCCGCAGTGAGGCCCGCCGCCGCTGCCGACTTCGGACCGGTGGAGGGCCCCCCCAGGAATGCGACGTAGGGGGAGGCGAGCTTCACCGCGGTCGCGGGCCTACCCGGAACGATGCCCAGGATGGGCGACTCGAGCGTCAGGGAGCGGGCCGCCGTGAGCGAGACGTCGCCGTCGAAGAGGATGGCGCTCTCCGGACCGAAGGAGCCGCCGATGCTGGCTGGTGACGTCCGCAAGGTGAGATCGTCGGTCCCCGAGCCGTTGAGGGTCCCGGCGATCAGGCGCAGGACCCCGGCGCCGTCCTCCGCGGCCAGCGCCGATGCGCTCACGATGATCTTCCCGCTCGTGTTGGCCGCGAGCAGCGTCCCTCCTCGCCCCTGCGCCACGGGCGGCGACCCCTGGTCGCCCCCGCGTCCCAGCCGGAGGTCCCCCGCCACGCTCCCCTGCTGCGCCGAGATCGAGATCGATCCCCCGTCGCCCTGGACCGCGACCTCGAGGTAGCGGCTCCCGCCCGCAACCGAGCCATCCGCGGTGGGAAGATCGACCGGGCCGGAGACGCCGGAGGCGTCGATCACGGCGCCCGAGGCGACCGCGACGCTCTTCGTCGGGGCATCGCCGCTCCCCCCCCCGATGACGACGCTGCCTCCCGGCACGATGCTCCGGACCACAGCGCCCGCCTCGATCGTGCTCTTCCCGTACCCATGGACGAGGACCCGGGCCTCGCTCCCCAGGACGACGCCGCGATCGCCCTGGGCGCTGGCGAACAGGTTCACCGCCCCGCCCCTTGCCTCGATCACGCCGTCGATCTTCACGGCGTCGGTGGAACTCAGGGTCACCGTGGAGCCCGGGTCCATCCGGATGGCCCCGCCGGCCGCGACCTCGACCGAGGGGCTGGTGGCGCCGTAGGCGGTGCCCCCGGTGGAGAGCGTGAGCGACATCGGCAGGCCCCGCCGGTCCGGGTCGAGGATCCGTACGCGGGAGGCGACGTCCGACAGCCGGGTCCCTGTCGAGAGCTCCGCCATTCCGCTGGCGGAGAAGCTCTCGACGGTCGGCCGCAACTCCCCGGTCACCGTCACCCCCCCTTCGCCGACGATCGTGAACGCGGAGAAGCCTCCTCTCGTGAAGAAGCCGGAGTCGAAATGGACGCCTCCCCCCGCATCGGCGGGGGGCTCCTCCCCGATGGAGACGGCGCGCCCCGTGCGGATGGTGAGTCCACCGCCCTTTCCCGGGGCGTGCCCGTCGAGCTCTCCCCCAAGCACGAGCGTGCCCTCCGTGGGAGCGGGCGGAACCTCCCCGGGCTGGATCCCCGTCGGCTTCGGCAGGCGCGCCACGTCGAGCGTGATGGAGCCCCCGTCTCCCGGGGTCAGCTTCGTGCCGGCCGCGTTCAGCCGGCCACCGCCCGACGCGTCGATCCTCGAGCCCGGCTCCAGCGTGATGGCCTGGGCAGCCAGGGACACGCTGCCTCCCCTGAACGGCGCGATCGGTCCGTTCAGGCCGTCCTGCGAGTCGTTGGTGAAGCGCCCGGCCACGTCGATGGCACCCGTCGGTCCGAGCCGGACCGACGACGGGGGCTCCCCCGGAGCTCCACGGTCCAGGGCCGAGAGGCCGATCCTCCCACCGGGGGCGCGGAGCACGCCGTCGATCCACGCGGACTTTCCGCCCCAGGAGAACACTCCGGAGTCGCCGAAGTCGGCCACGACCCCCTCGCGCACGACGAGGTGGCCGCCGGGGGCGCGGTTCAAGGTGCCCGTGAAGCTCGTGTTCTCGTTCGAGTCGTATCCGCTCGTGATCGACAGCGACGCGAGACCGTGGCCGTCGAACCAGATCGCGGGCAGGACGTGGACGAAATAGGTCGACGGATCGACCGCGCTCCCCGGCCCGAAGTCGGGCGGGAGCAGCGGGCCCACGTGATCGATCGACACGTCCCCCGACCCGGTGAGCGCGAGCGACCCACCCCTGGGCCTCTCGCGCCAGACCCGGGTCGGGTCGGTGGTGCCGGTGTTGGCCTCGCGCTGCTTCGGGCCGATCACGGTCTCCGCCGTCACCGAACCGTCGAGGATCCGGACGGCCGCCGTGGCGGACGGGTTCGGCGGCATCTCCTGGCTCCCGCCCGACGCACCCATGCGCTCGCGCGAATTCCAGACCGTCTGCTCGACGCCTAGGCTGAGCGTCCCGGCGGAGCCGCCCTGGACATAGCCCTGCTCGAATGCTGGCCCGGGACGGCTCAGCCCCTTCGTGAAGGTGTCGGTGACCCCCCAGCGGGGATGGGCGAGCACGAAGTCCTCGTCGGTTCCGACGTAACGGACCCCCTTCGTGGCCTCCTCGATGGGAACCCTCGCGCCGGTGTCGGTGACGAGGACGGTGCGACGGACGATGCCCGGCTGGTAGAGCAGGCTTCCGCCCGACAGGTCGATGATCGAGCCCGCCCGCGTGACGATCCAGTTCGCGTTCGCGGTCACCGATCCGCCGGAGGTCATGAACTCGGCGACCTTGTGCTCCACCAGGTCGTAGTAGCCGGAGAGGTCGGCCACGCCGGACCCGTCCCGGACCTTCCCGGCAAGGCGCGCGTCGAAATAGACGGACCGGCTGCGGAGCGGCCCGTCTCGCAGGAGCGGATTGTCCCTCAGCTCGTTGGCGCGCAGCTCGGCCTTGATGGAGTTCTGCTCCATCGCGACCTCCACGGCGCGCAGGCCGGAGACGTCGATGCGGGCGCCGGGCGCGACGTAAACGCGGGTCTCGTCGAGCTCCAGCACGGAAGGATCCGGCTTGGTGGGCCTGTCGGCCGTCATGTACGCCCGGAGCGAGACGTCGCCCGCGGGCGCGTAGATGGTGGCGCCCTCCCCCACCTCGATCTGGTTTCCGGCCACCCGGACCCTCGACTGCCGGTAGGTCTCTCCGGCGCCGAGCAGCCTGGCGGTCTCGTCCAGCTCGGGCAGCACCTGCGTGACGCTTCCCTTCCCGAGGGAGGTCGGGCGCCCGACCTCTCCGAGGTAGATCGACCCCTCGGCCTCCGCGCCCGTGGTGGCGGTGGCGAGGCCATCCTGCCGCGTCGCGCTCCCCAGCATCGTGACGTTCCCACGGCGCGCCGAGACGATCCCGGTGTTCTCCACGGGGCCGTCGGCCTCCACGATGGGCGATCGGAACCTCTGCACCACCCCCTCACCACCGGACTCGACGGTCACGGCATCGTCCGGGGGGGCGAGGCCGCGAACGGTTCCGAGTTCCGACGGGGTCGGCGCGAGGAGCTGGATCTGCTTTCCCGCGGCCAGGAAGACCTGCCCCTCCGGCGACTCCAGCGACCCGCCGTTCCGGACGCTCCCGCCGAGGAGCACGATGCGCCCCCCCGGGGCCGCGGCGATCGTGGCCCCGGGTTCGGTGACCACCGCGTGCGCCAGGTCGCCCGTGGCTGCGGGCCCCCAGGCCGGGCGCTCGAACGAGAGACCCGCCAGTGCGCTCTCCTTGAACCGCTGGTTCGCGGCCGTCTCCGTCGCCCCGGCGATCTCGAGCCCGGACGCGAGGAACGATCCCACGTTCACCTGGGACGTCCCCCCGAAGAGGATGCCGTTCCGGTTGAGCACGTAGACCTGCCCCTGGGCCTTGATGCTCCCGAGGATCGTGCTCGGCCTGGCAAGCGGGTCGAGCACCCGGTTGAGCGCCACCCACCCGCTCGCGTCCTTGCCGCCCGCGCTCTGGTCGAAGACCAGATCGGTCTCGCGCCCGACGTTGAAGGTCTTCCAGGTCAGGATCGCCCGGGGCGCGGTCTGCGTGATGGCAACCTCGGTGCGCCCACCCCTCGTGGCCTGGGCCGGCTGCCCCGCGTCGGACCAGGTCCCGCCAACCTCCGGGTCGAGCCCGTCCAGGCCCAGGCCGTTTGGGATCGTCACCGGCGCTGCGGCCGCGGCCGCCCGCGCCGCTTCCTGGCCGGCCTGGAACGATCGGATGGCGTCGAGCGCCTGCCGGAGCGGGATCTCGACCTGGCGCGCCGCCGCAGCGCCCTGCGCGGCCGCCGCCTGGTTGGCCGCCGCCGCAGCCGCCTGGGCAGGCGACGAGGCGGGGGCGGCCTTGCGCAGGATGTTGCCTGCAGCCGCGTTCTCGCCAAAGGCGAGGAGCGCCACGAACGCGGCGGCCTTGCTCCCGCCGAACCAGGACAGCAGCCCGCCTCGCCTCGTCATTGGATGGTGGCGAACACCAGGGCCGCGTCGCTCGGACCCGCCGCCGTGAAGATCGGACCCCCGAAGCTGATCGTGGCCGGAGAGGTTCCCGTGAACCGGACCTGGTCGGCCCCGAAGCGGTTCACGGAGACCACGTCGCCGCTCTGGGTCCCCGCGTTGCCGTAGCCCGTGGCGCCGTCCGTGGAGCCGGTCGCTCCGTTGAACTTGACGACGAAGATGTCGGCGCCGCCCGTGGACACGAGCGAGGCCCCTCCATTGGTGTCGGAGCCCCCGTTCGCGTTGCGGAAGGCGGCGCTCGAGGCGCCGAAGTTCCCCAGCGCGACGATGTCCCCGGCCGAGGTCGTGGCCACGCTCCGGACGAGGTCGAGCACCGTGCCACCGAGTCGCACCGCGTTCCAGGCCGGGGCGAAGGTGCTCCCGAGGAGGGCCACGAAGCCGTCCTCGGAGCCGGTGGAGACCATCGCCGCGCCGATGGTCAGGTTGCCCGAGAACGACCCGCCCACCGCGATGCGTCCGGTCGGGTCAACGGACAGGCTGCGCGGGACGGCGTTGCCGGTGGTTCCGTTGAAGGAGGCCGCGGCGAGGGTTGCGCCCGTCGCCCCGTTGAACCTGGCGATCCACATGAACTTCCGCGTGGAGATCCCGGGGCCGGTCAGCACGAACCCGCCACCCAGGTCGATGGTGGCGCCGTCGAACTGGCCGGTTGCGATGACGTCGCCGTTGCCGTCGATGGCCACCGCGGCGCAGTTCTCGTTGGCGTTGCTGCCGGCCGCGCCGCCGATCTGCCTGCCCCACAGCTTCGCACCCGTGCTGGACCAGGCGCCGATGACCGCGTCCTGGATGCCGCCGTACACGGCGGCGGGGTCGAGACCGGTCGCCGCGGCGTCGGCGAAGCCGCAGGCCGCGAAGCGGTTCAGGGCCTGGCCTGGGTTGGCCGAGACCGACTGGAAGAGGCCGTTCGAGCCGAGGTCGTAGCCATTCACCCAGAGGCGAGTGCCGGTCGCTCCATCGACCCCCGCGATGTAGGGGAGCGGGTTGGCTCCGCCCGCGGAGGTCGCGCCGAAGGTGACCGTGCCGGAGAACTTGCCGATGAGCCCGACCGTCCCGGCCTGGTTGACCGACACGAGCGTGGCGAACTGGTCGGTGATGGCGGTGGCGTTGTTGTCCTGCACGGTGAATGCCCAGACGATGTCGCCAGCCGCGTCGTACTTCGCCACGAAGGCGTCCGACCCGCCCTGGGACTTGAGGTTGATGGGGAGAGCCGGAGGCGGCTTCGTCTGGAAGTCCACGTCGGTGATGACGGAGATGTTCCCGACGACGAAGGTCGCTCCGGTCGCGTCGACGGCCAGGCCCGCCGGGGGCGTCAGGCGGAGCGCGTGGACCCGCTGCGGGACGACGCGGGTCGCCGCGGTGACGCACTGGCCGGTCGCGTCGTTGCAGGTCCCCGCCGTGCACGTTCCGCACGTCCCACCGCAGCCGTCGGGGCCGCAGACCTTGCCGGTGCAGGCCGGGACGCAGGCCCCGGGAACGCACGCCCCGGCCGCGTTGCACGTCTCGGTTGCGGCGCAGGTCGAGGCGCCCGACATGCACACGCCGGCGGCGCAGGTGTCGGGAGAGGTGCAGGCGCGTCCGTCGTCACAGGTGGTGCCGGGGGGGGCGTCGGCGTAGGCGCAGGTCCCGGCTCCCGCGCCGGAGGTCTGGCAGATCCCGGCCTGCTTGCAGGCGGCAGGCGCGGGGCAGGTCACCGGCGTTCCTCCCACGCAGATCCCGCCCTGGCAGGACGACGTGGTGGTGCAGGGGTTGCCGTCGTCGCAGGTCGTGCCGTTCGGCTGGCTGGCGCAGGGGCCCGTGCCCGCGGAGGCCTTGAAGTTGAAGTCGTGGGTGGCGGTCTCGTTCCCGACGTCCCTCACCGTGACGGTGACCTTCGCGTCGGCGGGAAGGATTGCGCCCACGTGGAAGACGATCACGCTCTTGCCCGGCGAGGTCATCACGTCGATCTGTCCGTCGAGCGTGCCGGCGTTGGTGGTCCAGGTGAAGGAGAGCCCCAGGTTCTCCGGGTCCTTGGCCTCGACCGACAGCAGGACGGCGTCGCCGGCGTTCACCGGCTGGGCCAGGCGGGGGTCGGCCAGATCGACGCTGGGCTGGACCGTGCGGGTGATGACCGGGGCCAGGTTGAACAGGATGTTCGGCGGCAGCGTGACGTCGCCCGTCACCCGGCCACCCTTGCCGTCGGCCACGGTGACCGTGACGACGCAGCTCCTCGACCCGTCGGAGTTGCCGAAGGTGGTGCTGCCCGCCGCCGGCGTGGCGAAGCTCACGCTCGGGCAGTTCGACGTCCAGGCGTAGGTGAGCGGGTCGCCGTTCGCGTCGGTGGCCTCGGCCGTGAGGTTGCCCTCCACCGGGGACCGGTAGCGGACGTCCGCGACCACGCGGGTGATGACCGGGGAGGCGTTGCCACCGTCCTTGACCTCGACGAGGACGTCGCCGGTGCTGGCCAGCGCGACGTCGAGCGCCAGGTAGATCGAGACCGAGGCCCCGCGGTTGTCGCTGGCCTTGGCCGTGATCGGGCACTGACCCGGCGGGGGCGGCGGGGTTGCCGGCGCCGTCCAGGTCACCACCGTGCTGGCCGGGGCGTCGATGGTCCCGCACGCCGCCGACCAGAGGATCGTCACCGGGTCCAGATCCGGATCGTGCGCGGAGATCGCCAGGCGCACCGTCCCGCCCGGGAGGACGTTGGTCTGCGAGGCCGAGAGGTAGTCGATCACCGGCGCCTTGTTGGCGAAGGGGTCGGAGGGAACCGCGCTGCCCAGGTTCACGACCACCATGGCCGACTGCCCTGCCACCACGTCGGCCCGGGCCGAGCCCGACTGGAGCGTGACGTGGGCGGCATCGTTGGCGACCACGTCGAAGCTGCGCTGGGAACCGGCGGGGATGCCGGTGATGAACCCGCTCCAGGTGCCCTGGACGTTGCTCAGGTTGATCGAGAAGGGGGTGAAGGGCGTTCCGCCTCCCGGCCCCACCGTGACGATGACCTCCGTGATCCCGGGCGCGAGCAGCGCCGACGAGAGGGCGAACCGGGCGGTGCCCGCGTTCGACGCGGGGGCCTGGCTGCAGCCGGCGGCCGCGAGGGCCAGGGCGCCCCAGAGCGCGAGGGTGGCGGACCTGTGCTTCGTCTTCGTCGTGTTCATGGAGGCGGCTCCGGTCGAGGTTCGAGCCAGTCCTTATGGCGGAAGGCGCCCTCCGCGAATTCGACGATTCCGTGAACTTCACCTCATGAACATCCACGTCCTCCCCCATTTGCTGGGTCCCGGAACCGACGTCATACGCCCGTCTGTCGCTGCATC
Source organism: uncultured Anaeromyxobacter sp. (assembly GCA_903874275.1). Lineage (GTDB taxonomy): Bacteria > Myxococcota > Myxococcia > Myxococcales > Anaeromyxobacteraceae > CAIOAK01. The sequence goes on along the minus strand of CAIQRS010000146.1, from coordinate 50,725 downwards.
GCGACGGTCTGACGTTTGACGTTCAGTGCATGGCTCCCGTCGCAGGTCGTTCACGCGAAGGTCACGGCGGGAGAAATCGCTTGGGGAGTACGTTGCCCGCCTTCGCAGGAAGTCTCACTCGCTGACGGGACGAACGGCACTGCGGAGCGTTCACCCGGGAGATCCACCAAATGAAGATGCACCGCTGTATCAAGTCGTTCTTGCACGGAGGGCTGGTCGCCGCCCTCGTGCTCGCAGCCGGGCCGGCACGGGCCGACTGCGACGCCAACGGAGACCTGATCGCCGGTTCCGACTTTTGCTACAAGCTCCGCGGGTCGGACACCCTGTTCGACATCATGACCCAGGCGATCAAGCAGGCTCGCCTCGACGGCGGCGGGGCCTCGCCGCTCGCACTGGCCGCCAAGGATCTGCACTACCTCGGCTCGGGCTCGGGCAACGGCGAGACCGCCATGCGGACGGCGACCGCCACCGCGCTCGGCTCGCAGTCCATCGGGCCGATGTCCCGCAACTTCCGCCCCAACATCATCGACCCGCTCTCGACGACCTTCGTCGCCCGTTCGGCCGCGGCCCCGACCGCCGTCGGTCACGCCGCCTGGACTCCCGGCTCGCGGAACGTGCCGGGGCTCGACGCGGCCGTGTTCGTCGTGAAGGGGACCGCGGCGCTCGAGAACCTGACCTTCTCGACCTTCGTGGACAACGCCATCCCCGAGTCGGCCTTCGTGAAGGGCGTGGTGAACAACTCCGCACTCCCCACCGCCTTCGGCAACGGGAGCGCACTCAACAAGCTCACCCCGACCGTCAACTACAACAGCGTCATGTCGGTGATCCTCTCCGGCGTGGACGGCTCCGGCACGCTGGCCGCCTGCGCCGACCCCCGCCGCGTCCAGGCGATCCAGGACCTGGCCGGGTTCCTGAACAACGTCACCACCCTCCAGCATCTCATTCGACGCGACGAGAACTCGGGCACCACCGACACGTTCAAGGATCGCATCATGGTGGTTGCCAGCACCTCCGACACCGCACGCTATCCGTTCACCGGCGGCCGCTTCTGCAACGGCGCCTCCATCGGCGGCATCTCCGGCTCCACCCTCCAGCAGGGCATCTGCTCGGCGAATCGCACGGCGGTCTGCACCACCGATGCGCAGTGCGACCTGCTGACCGGCAACAGCAAGTGCCAGTTCAACCTCAACAACCCCGACTACGACCCCATCCGCCGTCCGTGCATGCCCGTCGACGCCACCAGCGCGCCCACCTCCTGCACCGACATGACGACGGGTCTGCGCTGCCAGGCGGCCGACGCCAACCCGAACTGCACCCAGGGGTTCATCGTCGCTCTCTCCGACACCGACCCCGGCTCGACCGACATCACCACCTCCATCGGCGCTCGCGTGGGCAACTCCGGCGGCGACATCATCGGGTTCGCCGGCCGCGAGGCTGCCTCGGCCACGCTCGGCACCAAGTCGCTCGCCATCAACACCCACCGCTCGGTCGACTCGAAGGTCCGGAACTCCGACTACATGCTGGCCCGGCGCCTGTTCATCCAGAACTCCTTCGAGAACAGCATCGATCCGCTCGACATCCCGACGAACCTCGGCGGTGGAGGCGGACCGAACGGCGGAGCCGACCAGCTCGCCAAGGAGCAGTTGCTCTGGACCGGCTTCCTCACTGACCGCACCAAGATGGATCCCATCGTCCGGCAGTTCAACTTCGTTCGCTGTCATTCGCTCGTCGACGGCGGCGACCCGGACTCCGAGGCGAACAACCTCTGCTCCACGACCCCGGCGGCGGCGACGCCCAGCGCGTTTGGCGCCTACCAGCCCACCGCCGCTCTCTCCGGCGCGAACGGCGGCACCCCGTCGATCGACTACCGCGGCCGGGTCCCGACGGTCGTTTCCGCCGGCACGTGCTCGGCCAACCCCACCACGAGCTGCACGGCGGACGCGACCTGCACGGCCCTCACGCCGGGGAGCTCCTGCTCCTTCCCGACCAAGACCACGGGCAACCAGAACGGCCGTCTCTGCACGGCCGCCAGCCCTTGCACCTGCTCGCCCACCACCCCGTGCCAGGACGCTCCGCTCATCCAGCGGGTGGTCGCGGCCAACACGCTGTGCGTCTCCGGCAACAGCGGCGCTGGCACCGTCTGCCCGGACGCCCCGCTCCGACCGTCGAACGCGCCGTGCTCCGTGAACGCCGAGTGCAGCTCGAACGTCTGCGCCGACACCCTCTCCCACGGCGTCCCCGGCGAGCTCCACGGCCTGTACTGCCAGTAGTCGATCCCTCCACCATCCCTGACAGCACACCAGCAGTCAACCCAAGGAGAATCACCACCATGTTGCTCAACGTCAAGAAGTACCTCGCGCTCGCCGCGGTCGTCGGAATGACGGCCATGTTCGGCGCGGGCTGTAGCGGACCGGCCGCGAAGGCCACTCCCACCGCCCAGGCCAAGGTCGCGGTCAGCAGCTCCCTGGTCCTCGGCGACGTCACCAGCATCAAGGTGACGATCGAGGACAACGGCGCCGCTCCCCTGTTCACCGCGATCGACCTCCTGCTCACCAAGGCCCCCGCCGGCAACGTCTGGACCGGCAACATCACCCAGATCCCCGCCAATCCCGCTCCCGGCAGCGCGCGCCGCTTCAAGGCCGAGGCCTTCAACGGCGCCACCAAGGTCTACGAGGGCGACACCGTCGCCACCGTCATCGCGGCGCAGACCGCCAACGTGGCCATCATCCTCCAGGAGGTTGCGCCTGCACCCGGGACGACGAACCTCGCCCCGGTCATCACCTCGCTCACCTCGACCTCGGCCTACGTGGCGCCGGGAACGGTCGGCTCCTCGACCGTGGTCGCGACTGACCCCGACGGCAACGGCGGCACGCTCGCCATCGAGTGGTCGGCCACCTGCACGGCCGGATCGATGACCTTCGTCCCGGCCGACGCGGCCACCACCACCTGGACGGCCCCGGCCGTCAACTCGGTCTGCACCGTCGCCGTCAAGGTGATGGAGACCGCTACCCCGGATCCGCTGGGGTTCACCACCTACTTCACCATCACCGTGAACGCGAACTTCGGCAACGCCACCATCGCCGCCTTCCCGAACACCTTCCCGATCGTCACCGCCCGCAGCGACTTCCGCTACAACTTCTTCACCGACGTTGCCACCATCCCCGTGGGCCAGCAGGCCGACCTCTACTTCACCGCATTCGATCCCGACGGTGACAACGTCCGCTTCAACCTGAGCGCCAAGTGTGGCGCGACCCTGGCCGCTGCGGCCACCTCCGCAGACATCGCCTCGACCTACTTCTCCTCGGCCGTCTTCACCACCACCACCGGCGGCCCGGTCGTTCCTCCGGGCCAGTCCGCCTTCGCCTTCGACCCCTTCTTCGGATACAGCGGCGGCGCCACCTACACCAGCGCGACCGACGATTGCATCTTCAAGATCACCGTCCAGGACCTCTGCACGGGCGGAAACTGCGGCCCGGCAGGTGCCCAGGGCGCCCTGATCGACGGCGCCGACAAGGTCACGACCATCAACGGCGTCGCCGTGAAGAGCTTCACCACGGGGTTCATCAACGCCACGCACCCGGCCCAGGCCAAGCGCGCCCCGGTCATCGTCCGCACCGTCGCCCCGAACCAGCTCGGCCCGGACGCCACGGGCGTCCAGACCTGGGACCCGGCCAAGGTGGCCATCGTCCAGCCGAACACCCAGTACCTCCTCCAGGCCGAGGCCGACGACCGCTACGAGGGCGGGACGCTCCTGCCGTCCTACGCCTGCGCGAACGGCACCTTCGTCCCCGGTTCGGTCCACACCGGCAACCTGAAGGACAGCCTCCTCTGGACGTCGCCGGCCTCGCTCACGGTCGGCATGCAGTGCACCATCACCTTCACCTCCGCTGGCCCGACCGGCTCCGGCCTCTCCACCGTGGCGACCTTCAAGTTCGCCAGCAACGACCCCTGCGTCGGGCAGCCCAACGGAACGAGCTGCAACGACGGCAACCTCTGCACCACCGGTGAGACCTGCCAGGCCGGCGTCTGCACCGTCCCTGCCGCCGGGACCACCACCTGCACCGCTGCCGACTCCTGCCACGTGGCAGGCGTCTGCAATCCGCTCACCGGCACCTGCTCGAACCCGAACGCCGCGAACGGCACCTCCTGCAACGCCGACTCGAACGGCTGCACCGCTGGCGACTCCTGCCAGGCCGGCTCCTGCACCGCGGGCGCCGCTCCGGCCTGCAACACCCCGCCCAACGGCTTCTGCTACGCCGGCGCTGGCTCCTGCGCCTCCACGGGCAACACCACCTTCACCTGCAACTACGCCGCCACCGCGGCCGGCACGACCTGCACCGCGGCCAACGCCGTGGCCAGCGGGTCGGCCACCTGCAGCGGGCTCGACGTCTTCCCGAGCTTCGCCTGCAACGGCACCGGCGCCTGCGCGGGCACCGGGACTCCGGTCGCCTGCGCCAACACCACCTGCGCCACCGGCAACCAGTGCCAGGCGGCCACCGGCCTCTGCGGCGGCGGCGCCCCCGTGGCCAACAACACGCCGTGCTCCGACGGCAACGCCTGCACCACCGGTGACAGCTGCCAGGCCGGCCTCTGCGCCTCCGGTGGCCCCACCTGCCCGGCCAGCCAGAGCTGCACCCCCGGCTCCGGCGCCTGCGTGGCGAGCCACGTCGTCCCGACGCGAGCCCTCGCCCTCCGCCTGACCCCTCCCGCCGGCGCCGCCGTCGACCCCTCGGGCAACACCTTCGTGGTCGGTGGCATCTCCGTCATCTCGGCGGCCAACTTCCAGACCCGTCCGGGCGGCCTCCCTGCCATCAACCTGCTGTCCGCCGGTGGCGCGGATGCCTTCATCGGCAAGTATGACGCCGCGGGCGACATCACCTGGGCCTTCACCATCCAGGACAACAACCCGCTCGCCGCCACCGACCAGGCCTTCACCCTCGCGGCCGTCAACTCGGTCAACACGGTGGGCGTCATCGGCAAGTTCGCCGGCACGGTCACCTTCGGCACGACGAGCGCGGGCGGCGCCAACCCGACCCCGATCATCGCTGCCTTCCAGGGGAGCGACGGCACCCGCCTCTGGGTGAACGGCTACGACCTGGGCTCGAACGGCCTCTTCCAGTCGGTGGCCGCCAACCCGAGCCAGGCCGCCAACCGCTTCGCGGCCTGCGGCTTCGCCGACGCCGCGGCGACCAGCCTCGATGGCACCGCCGTCTTCGGCGGCGTCCAGGATGCCGTCATCGGCGCCTGGGGCAACGACGGGGCGAAGCTCTGGGGCCGGCAGATCCACGGGACGATCGTCGCGGGCGCCGACGCCAGCACGGAGAACTGCGCTGCGGTTGCCATCGACGCGAACGGCGACGTCGTGGCCGCCGGTCAGTTCGACGGCGCGACCCTCGACCTCGGGAACGGCATCTCCCTCACCGGCCCCGGCACCGGCACCCGGAAGTTCATGTGGATCGCCAAGTTCGACGGCGCCACGGGTGCGACCCTCTCGGCGACCGCCTTCAGCGGGACGTCCGGCAACGCCATCCCCCGCAGCCTGGCCATCGAGGCAGGTGGCAAGATCGCGGTGGCCGGCTCGTTCTCGGGCAACCTCACCATCGGCGCGGCGCTGACCTCCACGGGCTCCGAGGACGGGTTCATCGCGGCCCTCTCCTCCACGTTCGCGCCGTCCTGGAACGCGGTCCGCATCGGCGGCACCGCGCTCGACCTGGTCCGCAGCGTCGACTTCACCTCGTTCGGTGACATCGTCGCGGTGGGCAACTTCGCCGCCTCCAGCGCCGCGTTCCGCACCACGAACGGCGGCGACACCACCGGCGCGGCCGTGCTCACCTCGCTCGGCGGCGCCGACGTGATGGTGCTCAAGCTGAACGGCCTCACCGGCGCCACGGACAGCTCGGCCGGCTACGGCAACGCCGGCACGCAGTCGGGTGACACGATGGCGGTGAATGGCCTCGCCGCCGCGAACCACGTCACGTTCACCGCCACCTCCGGCGCGACGGTGAACTTCGGCACCGCGGTCTTCACCGCCACGGGCGCCGCAGACGCTGCCGTCGTCTTCGCGAACCTGCAGTAGCCCGGGCCGAAGGGGGGCGCCCGCACCTGGCGCCCTCCTTCCCCGGAACCCGGGCCGCCCGCGCTCTCCGCAGCGCGGGCGGCCCTTTCCATTCGAGGACTTCCACCCAACCCGTCTCGTCGAGCGCCGAGGTGCACCATGAGGCCCCACGCCATCCCGTTCTCCTGCCTCCTCCTCGCCGCCTTGGGCTGTGGCGGAGGGCCCGCCGACGGCGGCGAGGCCGGAGTCGTCATCACCCTGCCGAGCGGCCATCGCCTCGGCGGGACTGCCACCGGAGTCCCTCCCGCACCCGGTCTCACCCTGATCGACGCCAGCGCGGGGCGGGTGACCCTCCTGCAGGACGGACCGTTCTGGTTCGAGAAGCGGCTCCCCACCGGCGCGCCCTACGCGGTGTCGATCGAGGGGCTCGTCGTCCCGGGCCGGTACTGCAGCCTCACCAACGTCGTGGGTGTCATGCCCACATCGGACCTGCCGACCATCGTGGTCACCTGCCAGGTCGTGGGGTCGCCACCGGGCGGTTGATCTCGACCCGCTGAGGCATCCCCTCACCTCATTGGCTTGGACGCCGACCAGTGCGCCCACCACCAGCTGGGTATGGGTAACGCGAGCCTTCTTGATCGTCCGGGGCCGGCCGATGTCGGGCACCCAGTCCTTGGCGGCCCGGGTCTCGCCCCTCTCAGTGGTGGCCGAAGCCCCGGTGGGTGTTGATTTGCAGAAGGTAGGGACCCCGGCCGGGTGGTGGCCGTCGTGGTGAAGGCCACGCAGCCCGAGACGGGCCGGCCCCGGGGAGACGGTTGGGGCGTCTGCGAGATGCACAGAGAGTTCATCTCGGGCCACCTGGCGAGCCGGGTCCGGCTGAGCAAGGTGACGAAGCTCCTGCGCCGGCGGGGCGTGGACGTCGGCCACGACACGCTCCGCAGCGCCTCATCGTGCTCGCCCGGGCTCGAAGACGGGCGCGTCATGCCGGGACCCGCTCCTCCGACTACCGGCCGAAGGTCCCGGTCAGGGTGGACGCCCGCGCATCGACGGTGGCCCCCCGGTACGGAGCCGTGACAGGGGCCGTGCTCACGATCGCCGTGATCCGGGCGAAGTGGGTAGCCCCCGTCTGGAGGATCCCCGGAGGGATCGTCACCGCCTGCCTGGAGGTGCCGTACCTCAGAAGGACGGTCCGGGCGGTGGCGCCCCCCGCGACGTCGAGGCGGGACACCTCCACCAGGTATCCGGTGGGGATCCCGACGGACGGAGCCGACCAGGAGAGCGTTGGAGTCTCTCCGACGCCGACCAGGTCCTGGTGCGCGTCGGCCCCGCCGATCCGGGGGAGCAGGACCGGCGTCACCGCGGGTGCGAACGGGCCCGCCCGAGCCGGAAGGGGCTCGCGGGCCTCGATCTCCGACCGCTCGAGCCAGGGCTTGGCCGCGCCGGGCGCGACGTAGCTCACCTCCGCCGAGAGCTTCACGCTCCGCCATTCGTTCCAGTGAGCCGGGAGGAAGCGGCCGTACCAGACCTTGCCCGCCGCCCGTGCGCCCCCCGCCGGGAGGGTCATGTCCACCAGGGCCGGCGCGCCGGCCGCGGCGGGCGAGGGGGATTCGAGCGAGAACGCGCTCGCGGCCAAGGTGAAGCGGTGGGCCCTGGCCGGGAGCGCGGTGCGGGCCGCCGGCCCCATCGACGACCGGTGGGTCTCGAAGGCGGCTGGATCCCAGTCCACCTCGGCGCTCGCCGTGAGCGGCAGGGGCTCGAGCCGTGTCGTGATCGAGGCGGCCTGCCCGTCCTGGAGGGCGGTTCCCCCGGTCGGCGTGCCCCCGGGCGCCGGCGCGGCGTGGGTGGCGGCGGCGTAGAAGTGGATGTCGAACCCCGTGTAGAAGGAGCGGGCCGAGAGCTGGTGGGCGTGGAGCACGTCCGCCGGGACGAGAAGGTTCAGGGGGCGCCGGGCTCCGTTGGCGAGGCTCCAGTCCTCCACCAGGGTGGCCGCGACGACGCCGCCGCGCAGGAAGGAGCCGGCGGTCACCTCGTCCCAGAGGTTCGCCCCCGACGAGGTGATCTCGATCCTCTCCAGCAGCGGATTCCAGGCGTCCATCCCGGTGAAGGAGAAGGTGACCGGCGTGGGCCGGGTCGCCGGCGTCTGATCGGGCCGTCCGAGCAGGTCGTAGCCCAGATCCACCACGTCGGAGGCCCCGTCCATGCAGGTCACCGTCTCCCCGGCCGGGCGGTGGCAGAGCACGTACTCGCCCACCGGCGCGCCCGGGACGACGAAGCTCCCGTCGCTCCCGAAGCTGCCTTCCACGAACGACCCTCCAGGCCCGATGTGACCCCCGGGGAGCACCGTCCAGCCACCCGAACCGTCCGGCAGCAGCACCTGGGGCGGGAGCGACGTGGCCACGTCCGGAGCCGGCGCGCCGACCGAGACGGCGGGTGGGTCGGGCCAGTGGGTGACGAGGCGCGTTCCCGAGATGGTCCGCCCGACCGCCTTGACGGTCACGGTGAGCACCGCTGACACCGAGGCCCTGCCGTCGGACACGGCGATCGTCATGTCGCAGGGCCCGGTCGCAGGGGGCGCCGTCCAGATGGCCTCGGTCTTCGCCGGGTCGTCGATCGCTCCGCAGGTCGCCGACCAGGTGTACGTGACGGTGTCGGCAGGATCGGGATCGCTGGCCGATACCCGGAGGGTCACCTTGCCGCCTGGCCCGACCTCGTCGGCGGAGGCCGCCAGGTAGTCGATCACCGGACTCTTGTTCTCGGAGGGGGTCGATGGCCCCGAAAGCAGGATGCGCACCTGGACCGGCGTCCCCGGAAGGACGTCGGCCTTGGCCCAGCCGCTCGCCACCGTGGAACCGGACGCGTCCCTGGCGACGACGTCGAAGCGGCGCCCGGGCCCGACGGGTATCCCCGTGAGGAAGGCACTCCAGCCCGTCCCGGCACGGGCGAGCTCGACGGACAGGGTCGCGAAGTCCGGACCGTCCCCGCTGCTCACCTCGACCGTCACCCGTTCGACCGTCGTCGCGGAACTGAGGGAGACCGAGACCGTCGCGTTCCCCCGCAACGCGACGCCCCCCGCAACGCCACGGGGCTCGGCGTTGCACGCCGCCAGCGTGAGGAGAAGCGTGGCGCAAGCGACCGCGCGTGATGCGCCTGCGTGATTTCCGACCTGCATGTCCGGGCGCCCCTCCGACGTTTCCGCGGCAAAGAATCCCACCGTCGCGCCATCGACCCGTGCAACGGGTGAGTGAACTTCTTCCGGACCCTGCCGACGCGTGTGACGAAATGGTGATCCGGCGCCCCCTGAAACAACTTCGTGAAGATCGGCCGGATCGCCCCCCGGCCGGGATCGCGCATTCTCGGTTCTGGCATAGTGCCTCTCCCGATCGTCCGGATCATCGAGGCGGAGGGGGCACGATCAGGGGAGCACGATTCCCGGGGGGAGCAATCGTCATGAACCGTGAAGGTACGGGAAACGTCATCAGGGCCGGCACGGCCACGCGTGAGAAGCAGATGCAGACGTTCCGGATGCCGCGCGACCTGGTCGCCTTCCTGAAGAGCGAGGCGGCTCTCGGAGGGCGGGACCTCACCGGCCACGTCGTCCGCTGTCTGGAGGGCATCCGCACCTACTGCGGGCTCCCGGAGGCCGCCACCGTCCTGCTCGAGGCCGATCGGAAGCGGCTCGAGATGGGGCGCTACGAGTACCTCCTGCACTCGCTCTACGCGCGGAGCATGGAGATCCGGGAGAAGGGGCCAGGATACGACGCGCCCCGGCCGGACCAGGCCGCGGGCGGATAGGCCTACCCGCCCGCGAGCGGCGCCTTCTCGAGGTGCTTCTCGATCGCTGCTCCCAGGCCGTTCGCGCCGACCACCGGCTCTCCGTTCACGACGAAGGTCGGCGTTCCGGTGACTCCGGCCGCCGCGGCGGCCGCCATGTCGTCCTCCACCCGCTTGCGCGTGGCGGGAGCCGCGCGGGTGGCCTGGAACTTCGCCAGGTCCAGGCCGAGCTCGCGGGCGTACTTCTCGTAGCTGGCGTCGGAGAGCGAGGCCTGGCCGGCGAAGAGCTTGTCGTGCATCTCCCAGAACTTCCCCTGCTCGCGCGCGGCCTCGGCGGCCAGGGCAGCCGGCATGGCGTTCGGGTGGAAGGAGAGCGGCATGTGCTTCCAGACCACCCGGACGTCCTTGCCGTGCTTCTTCTCCAGCTCGGCCACCGTTGGAAGGGCGCGGGAGCAGAACGGGCACTGGAACTCGGAGAACTCGACCACCGTGATCTTCGCCGAGGGCTCGCCGCGGGACGGGTCGTCCCTGCGGATGGGCACCTTCACGTCCGTGCGGGCCACCGGGGCCGGGGCCGGCGGCGGGGCGGCGGCGACGTTGGCGGCGCAGACCCGGTCGTAGAAGGCCCGGTCGAGCTTCTCCCCCTTGGCGATGCGTGCCTCGCCCTTCTTGATCTCGTCGTCGATGAGCTGCTTGAAGGACTCGATGGGCTGGGCGCCCACCACCTTCCGGCAGTTCACGAACAGTGTGGGAGTTCCGGTGGCGCCGGCGCTCGTGGCGAGCTTCTGGTCGGCGGCGATGCGCCCGGCGGTGACCGGCGAGGCGACGTCCGTCCGGAAGCGCTCCAGGTCGAGGTCGAGCTCCCTGGCGATCCGCTCGTAGGTGGCGTCGGAGAGGCTGGCCTGACTGGCGAAGAGCTTGTCGTGCATGCCCCAGAACTTTCCCTGGGCGCGGGCCGCCTCGCTGGCCCTGGCGGCCGGCACGGCCTGCGGGTGGAAGGGGAGCGGCTGGTGCTTCCAGACGATGCGCACCTTCTCCGCGTAAGCCTTCTCGATCTGCTGGAGCGTGGGCTCGACCCGGGTGCAGAACGGGCACTGGAAGTCGGAGAAGATCGCCACGGTGACGAGCGCCGCCTTCGGTCCCTTGGCGGGGTCGTCCTTGCGCAGCGGCACCTTGGCCGCCTGGGCGTTCGGAGCGGGGGCGCCCGGCGCGGCAGGCGCCGTGCCAGCGGGTGCGGCCACCATCACGGGAGCGGTGGCCCCCTTCGCCACGATCGCCGCGTACAGCTCCTTGCGGGGCGTGCCGGCCTTCACGCTCGCCTCGGCCCTGGCCAGCTCCTCGTCGATGACGACCTTGAACGAGTCGTAGGGGAGCGCCCCCACCACCTTCCTGCCGTTCACGAAGAAGGTGGGGGTGCCGCGCGCGCCGAGGGAGTTGGCGAGGTTCTGGTCGCGGCGGATCCGGTCGATCTTCGCGAGGTCGAGCATGACCTTGGCCGTGGTGGTCGGGATGCCCATCTCCTTGGCGACGGCGTCCAGGGAAGGCAGATCGAGGGACTTCATCTCGTAGAACCGGTCGTGCAGCGCCCAGAACTTCTCGTCGCCTCCGTGCAGACGGGCCTCCTCGGCCATCATCGCGGCAGGCAAGGCGTTCGGGTGCATGGAGAGCGGGTTGTGCTTGAAAACCAACCTCACCGTCCCGGCGTAGTCGGCCTCGATCTGCTTCAGGGTGGGGCCGGCTCGCTTGCAGAAGGGGCACTCGAAGTCGGAGACCTCGACGATGGTGACGAGCGCGTCAGCGGGGCCGCGAACCGGGGAGCCGTCCACCGGGACGCGATAGACCGCCTTGGGATCGTCCACCTGGGCGGCCGCGCCCTGCGCCCGCGCGAAGAGGGGCAGCAACATCCCTGCGAGGACGGCGATGGCGACCGCGACGGTCCACTTCTTCGATCTCATTGGATGGCCTCCGGCCCCTGGCTTGGTGATCGCGGGGGCGGCGGGTTCATCTAGCAGAGCGGAGAGGTACGGAACGTGGCGAAACGGCGAAGAGTGGGAGGTGGCGGCGTGCCGTTCACCCCAGCGCCGCCCGCAGGTAAACGAACCTGATCCCGCTCTGCAGGTAGTCGTCCACGGACTCGAGGACGGTGGCCCCGCGGATCCACTCCGGCCCCTCCTCCACCGTGCGGGCCTCGATGAGTGACGAGATGGCCGCGAAGCCCAGCCGCTCCACCCGCTCGCGCAGCGCGTCGAGCACCACGGCTTCCACCTCGGCGCGGTTCCGGAGCTGGGGCGAGACCGCCATGGCCTGCAGGTAGAAGGTGTCGTTCTCCCCGTAGCGGGGATCGTCCCGTACCCCCGTCTCCTCGTGGTTCTCGAGCGCGCTCCCCAGCGCGTAGGCGACGATCCGGCCCGACACCCGGTCGCGCAGCGCGACGCCGCAGGCCCGCGGGGCGGACAGCGTGGCGGCCAGCGTCTCCTCCGGGTACTGGAGGAGCGGCCTCCGCCCCGCCTTGAGGACGTTCACCGGGTAGAGCGCCGGGTTCCCGTACCGCTCGGCCTCCACGGCCATGATCCGGGGAAGGAGCTGCGGGAGGCTCTCCGGGACCAGGTCCACGGCCTGGAGCGTCCGTGGCTTCACCTCCAGCGTACCGATGCGAAGCTCCGGGCCTTGCGGGACGGACCCGGTCCGCCTGCCTCCCACCAGGTCCTCCACCGCCCGGCGCAGCAGCGAGAGGGCCTCCACGATGGCGGAGGGCTCCATGTCGTACCGCGGGTAGAAGCGGAGGGTCCGCTCGCCGGCCGGTAGGAGCAGCAGGCCGCGCCGGAAGGCCCGCTCGCGCAGCCACTCCCGCCAGTCGGGGCGGACGACGTCGAAGGCCAGCATGCAGCCGCGCCCCCGCACGGATTGTAGAATCCCCCGGTAGTCGCGCGCCAGGAGCTCGAGCCCGTCCCGGGCCTGCTTGCCGGTCCTTCCGACCTGCTCCAGGTCGAGCTTGCCGATGCAGGCCAGCAACCGGAGCATGCCCACCGAGTCGCCCTCCCATGTCGTGTTGAACTTCTTCTCCTCCTGGAAGAAGCTCGCCAGTTCCTCGCTCACGAAGAGGACGCCGTTCTGGGCCTTCTTGGCCCAGATCACCACGTCGGGCGGGCAGGGCAGGTCGAAGTGCTCGTGGGCCCAGAGCCGGCCGGTGGCGCCCCACCCGGTCTGGACCTCGTCGAACATGAGCGGCACGTCGTGGATCCGCGTCAGCAGCCGCAGCCGCCGGAAGAAGGCGGACGACGCGAACCGGAGGCCACCCTCCCCCTGGATCGGCTCGACCAGCACTCCCGCCACGCGGTGCGCCCGCCGGAGCGCCGCGGGGTCGAGCGCCCGCCGCTCCTCCCGCACGAAGTCCCGCACCAGGCCCGGCCACTCGGCGCGATCGGGAGGGAGCCGGGCCAGCAGGTCGTCGCAGGCCTGGAGCTGGCGCCGGAACTCCTCCCTGGGCCGGGGCGCACCGGGGATCCGGCCGGTGACGAGCAGGCCCCACAGCTGCTCCAGGCTCTTCTCGTCTCGCCGGGTCGTGCGTGCGGAGGAGCGCGGGTCCTCGACGGGGAAGGGAACGTGGGGCCAGTCGAAGGTGGGGAACCCGAGACGGGCCCTCTTCCGGTGGGTCACGGCGAGGCTGCCCAGGGTCCGGCCGTGGTACGCCCCCTCGAAGGAGACGACGAAGAGGCCGTCCCGACCGGGAGGCGCGTCGCCGTCCGGCCCGGCCGGGTCGGCCGCGGCCGTCTTCACCCGGTTGAGCAGCACGGCCTTGATGGCGTTCTCGACCGCCTCCGCCCCGGTGTTGACCACGAAGTGGCGCGGGGTCCCGGCGGGAGCGATGCCGTCGATCGCGGCCTTGAACCGGAGCGAGAGGGCCGTCTGGTACTCGGAGTGCGCGTAGCGCGACACCGCGTACGGGAGGTCCGCGAGGACGCTGGCCACGATCTCCGGGTCGTTCTCGCCGAAGGGCTGCGTGGCGATGAGTGCGCCGAGGTCGATGAAGCGTCGCGGCTCGCCGGCCTCGTCGCGGTCGGCGGTGGCGAGGTAGGGGCCCACGCTCTCGGCCGGGTCGAAGGCGATGGGCAACGAGAAGAAGAGGCCGTTCGACGCCCCTTCCAGCAGGGCGTGCGACGCGGGGAAGCACGCCGCGACCACGTCGGGAAGCTCTCCCTCGGCTTCCAGGAGACCCGCGGGGAGGTGGACGTGGATGTCGCCGGAGCGGTAGCGCGCCTGGAGCGACGCGGTCCGGTCGAGGAACCGGGTGGCGGCCGACAAGGCCTCCGGGAGCGGGGCCATCCCGGGGCCGTCAGCGAGCGAAACTGGCGTTCAGGATCTCGACGCCCTTCTGATCCCGGATGTGCAGCGTCCCCCGATCAGGGACGCCGCTGTTGTGGAGGGAGACGCGGGCCTCCTCCTCTGCATCCTTGGCGTTCCACGCGCGCACGTGGAGCCTGTACTCATCCGTGTCCTGGTTGAGGACGCATTCGAAGAAACGCTCGCGAGAACTCATGGCGTGACGACCTGGGGCTGGTGGGTGCTTCTGCGACGGCTGACCACTCCTGGATATAACGGGATCCTCGGCCGCTGCACCGGTGCGTTGGCCACATCTGCACCGGGGAGGCCAGGAGAAACGTCAATGGTTTCGGGAGCTTTCGGAGCAGGAGCGGGGAGTCGGCCCGAACCCGGGTCTCGCGCTCCGCCCCAGCGAACCGGGAGGCCCGCCGACGCCCCGCGAAGGGCGCCAGCGGGCCGGAATGGCTACTGGATGCCGTAGTCGATCGCACGGACCATGCGCGTGACCACCTTGGCGGGGTCCCGCTCGTCGACCTGGAAGACCCGGGCCCCGCGCATGCGGTGGTTCTCCGGGCCGCCCAGGCCATAGGTGGCGAATCCGCTGTTGGCCGAGTAGCCGAGCAGGATCCCGAAGTAGTTGCCCACGTAGTCGTTCACGTGGTCGTGGCCGACGAAGATGCCCTTCACGTCACCGCGCTCGAGCGCGGCGGCGAAGAGCCCGCTGTTGAACGGTCCCGGGCACTCGTCCTCGTTCCGCTCGCCGACCACGCCGTGCTGGGGAACGAGCCCGAGCTCGGGGTGGGCGCGCTTGTAGGCGTCGTTGTCGTACATGGTGCGGAACTCGTGCAGCGGGATGTGGAAGAACATGAGCGACGGGACCTTGCGGCCGTGCTCCCGCTCCAGCTTCTCCGAGGTGCGCGTGTACCAGTTCACCTGGTCGTGCTTGATCCAGTCCCAGGTCGGCATCCAGCCCCACCCGAGCAGGGCGTCCTCGTCGAGGACCTGCCCGGCGATCTTGGCGGGCGCGTAGCGGCCGGAGTCGATCGCCCAGACGGCGAACACGGGGGCGTCGGAGTGGTGCCCGCGGACGAGCAGGTTCATGTTGCCCGTGCCGGTGATGCCCTCGGGACCGACCCGGTTCACGTTGTACGGGTAGGACATGTAGATCCGGAGCATCGACGCCTCGTCCAGCCCGCTCCTCGGGGTGTGGTCCTCGTCGTGGTTCCCGAAGGCCACCAGCCAGGGGATGCGCCGCTCGTCCACCGGGCGCACGATGTTGTCGATGGCCTTGCGCACGTCGTCGGGCGTCCTGCTCGCGCTGGTGAGCTGGTCGCCGGTGAAGACCACCAGGTCGGGCTTCTGATCGTCGAGCACGGCGCGGATGAGGGCCACGGTGCGGGGATCGGTGTTCGGCCCGTCCTGGGTGTCGGTGAACTGGACGATCTTGAGCTGCCCGGCGCGGTCGAAGCGAGGCAGGCGGTGCGCCTCGTCCAGGTCTCCGCGCTCCTGCGCGGCGGCGGACGAGGCGGGGGCCAGGGCGGCGAGCAGCATGGCGCCCAGGATGGGGATGAAGAGTCTTCTCTCTCGGTTCACTTGGTTCTCCGTCGGTCCTGCCGCGGGCGGGAGGGCGGTTCACCGGCGAAGGGCGGCAGGAGATCCATCGCAGGGTCCGGCGCCCCGGAGCGGGACGCGTCTGGACACTACCGACGCCGTGTTGCGATCCCGGGGACGGTCCGGGTCCGCTCCTCGCCGTTCCGGTGACAGCTTGCCCGCGGCCGTCTTCGCCTGTCACTCCGGGTGAGATACGTCGCGCCCACGGTCGTCTCGCGGGGCGCCGTCCCCCTCCTCCCGTGGTCCGGCGAAGTGACGCGCCAGCCGGTCCACCTCGGCGACGCCGGCCATCCAGGCGTCGCTCCGGGTCAGGTACGATTCTTCCATGAGGACCCCGTTCACCGAGATCCGCCAGCCCGATCCGCCTTCGAAGACGTTGAACACCTGGTCTCCGACGATGAAGATGTTGCTCATCCGCGCCTCCCCGTGACCGGATCCTGCCCGACCCGGCCAGGCCGTTCCGGGTCGGTCCGGCGACGATTCACGGCGAAGGGGACCGCCGGACACCCGTCCGGGGTCCCCCTCGGTCCGCCGGGACGCCGCTGCTATTCCTTCGCGTCGCCCAGGGCCTTGACCATGACCCCGTAGATCTCGGTGTTGTCGATGGCGCGCGTCAGCGCCTTGCTGCCGGGGCCCGCGCTCCAGATGAGCGTATCGACCCCGGTGTGGTTCCCGGTCGTCCAGCCCGCCTCGACCGTGCCGCCCGCCTGGAGCAGCGCCGACTGCGGGCCGTTGATGGCGAAGCCGCCGGTGTCGTGGTCGGCGACGACGATGAGCAGGGTGTTCTCCCTGCGGTCCCCGTCGGCGTCGATCCAGGCGCGGACGACCTTCACGGCGTCGTCGAAGGCGAGCATCTCGCCCAGCTGGTAGGGGTAGTCCTTGGCGTGGTTGGCCCAGTCGACCTGGGAGCCTTCCACCATGAGGAAGAAGCCGTGCCGGCTCTTGCCGAGGACCTCCAGGGCCGCCGTGGTCATCTCCGGGAGGTGCGGCTCGGTGGTGGCCGGCGTGCGGAGGTACTCGGGGACCGTCCCGCCGTTGCCGAAGAGGCCGAGGATCTTGCGGCCGCCGCCGGCGACCGCGGCGTCCATCCCGGCCTTGTCGTAGGCCACGGCGTAGCCCTTTGCCTGCGCCTCGGGGATGAGGTCGCCCACCGCCCCGCAGGCGTCGGCCGCCACCGACCGGAACTTGCTCACTCCGCTGCCGAGGATCACGTCGGGACGGGTCACCTGGATGTACTGGCGGGCGATCTCGTTCTCGCAGTTGCGGTTGACCACGTGGGCGCCGAAGGAGGCCGGCGTGGCGTGGGTGATGGTGGAGGTGGCCACCAGGCCGGTGGCCTTCCCCTGCTTCTTCGCCAGCTCGAGGATGCTGGGCTTGAAGGGACGGCCGTCGCCGTGGAAGCAGATCTCGCCGTTGTTGAACTTCTCGCCGCAGGCCCAGGCGGAGGCGGCCGGGGCGGAGTCGGTGATGACGCTGTTGGCCGAGTAGGTCTTCTGGTAGCCGATGTGCTCCAGGGTCTCGAAGCTCAGCATCCCGTCCAGGCCGTGCCGGTGGATGCGGGTGGCGGTGACGTCGGCGAGCCCCATGCCGTCCGGGACCATGACGATGATGTTCCGGGCCTTGCCTTCGCCGGCCCCCTGGGCCCGCGCCGTGAAGGCGCACGCCGACGCGAGGACGATCGCCGAGACCGCCGCCAGCCGCCGCCAGTGAATCCCTGCCAGGAACCTGCCGCTGATTTCACTCATTGTGATTACCCCCGGATTGGTGCGGCAGTCGTTGGATGCCGCCGCTTGGTTGGAGCGCAACCCTAGGCGGGCCCGGGCCCGACGGCGGTGAAGTGTACGTGACGCTCCGTGGCCGATCTGCGGCGGCGGGGATACGGATGAGGGTTCATTCATGGATGTTCCCGGTCTACTTCACCCACGGTAACAATTGACCGACGGACCGGGGGAGCGACACGAACTGTTTGCGACTCCGGACGTCGCGCGCCACCTTCGGCGACGAGGATGCGACCTTCACCCGTAGCAACACCCATCCCCGGCGCGCTCCCTCCCGGGCGCGCCATTCCGGAGGTCTGCACATGAAGCGAATCCTCTCCACCATCCTGGCAGCCGCGGCCCTCGCGGCAGCTGCGCCCACCCTGGCGGCCACGCCGCTCCACTGGCCGGTGACGTACACCGAGCCGTACCTGGTGGCCCCGCGCCCGTCCCGGTCCATGAACGTCCTCTGGCTCACCTCCGAGCCAGGGACCCGTTCCTGGGTGGAGTACGGGCTCGGCCCCACCTACGGTCGCGTCGCCGAGACGCGCACCCACGAGATCACCGGCCTCCGGCAGTGGGACGCGGTCTCCCGCTCCTACCCGGTCCCGTTCCGGGCCTACCAGCAGGTGGCTCACCTCGACGACCTCGAGCCGGGCACCCGCTACTTTTACCGGGTGGTCACCGAGACACCCGCCGGGCGCTTCGTCGGCGCCGGCTACGACTTCCGGACCGCCCCGCGCCGCGGTGAGCCGGTGAAGTTCCTCCTCCTCTCCGACCTCCAGCTGAAGAGCCAGGGACCGGCCACGCTGGTGCTCGCCGGCAAGCAGGGGGCGGACTTCATCGTTTACAGCGGAGATCTCCAGAACACCCCGTACAAGGCCGACGAGTGGTTCAAGACCAGGGGGGTCGCGAACAACCCCGACGGGCTGCGCTGGTTCGAGGAGATGCAGCAGACCACCGACGGGGCGCGCCTCCTGCAGTACACCCCCATCTACCCGGCTCCCGGCAACCACGAGGTGGACGGCCAGGAGCGCCTGTCGCGGAAGGACCTCGTGGACCTCCGGGAGATCTCCCTCGGCATCTACGAGCAGCTCTTCCGGCCGCTCTACCCCGAGCAGCAGCCCTACGCCGGCGGGAAGCACTGGTACGGGGCCGACTTCGGCGACGTCCACGTCGCGTCGCTCTCGCTCTTCCGCGCCTTCGGGTGGGACGCCTACGACCCACCGGGCTGGCTGCTGCTCGACGGCATCCAGGCGGGCAGCCCGCAGCACGACTGGCTGGCCTTCGACCTGGCCCGGGCCCACGGCGCCGGCCGCTACATCTGGGTGACGCAGCACTGGCACATGCTGAACCGGCGCAGCGACGTCGCCGTTCCGTTCACCCAGCCCGTGATCGACGCCGCCGGGAAGGTGACCTACCCGCGTGACGACCTGACCCTCGACCTCATGCCCCTCTACCAGTACTACGGCGTGAACGGCGTGAGCTTCGGCCACTCGCACGTCTACGAGCGCTACGCGGTGAAGGGCGTCCACTACATCGAGGCCGCCTCCCTGGGGACGAACTACTGGTCGCCAGCCGATCCGCCGGTCTCCCCGAACCTGGGCATCGCCCCGGACTTCGAGGAGAACTGCTTCCGGTCCTTCGTCGTGGTCTCGACCGACCCGCGGCGGGGGATGACCGCCGAGGCCTTCGTCGCGAGCGGCCCCGACGTCGAGCCCAGCTGGGGCGCGGACCGGGTCCAGGCCTGCCGCGACCACCTGGCGAAGGTCTCCTTCCCGATGTCGGTGGGCTCCGTCTTCGACCGGTTCACGCTGTCGGCGCCCCGCTCGGCTCCCCGCGGCCACCGCGGCGGAGAGGCGCAGGACGAGTAGCGAACGGAACGTCGCGCGACGGCCGCCCGGGGCGCCCCGGGGCGGTCGTCGTCCGGCGGCCTCGCCCGCCACGAGGACGACACACGGGCGGGATAAGGGATCGCCGATGCTCTCCGATACCGAGGCCCACCTCCTGGCCAGACGCTGCGCCGAGCAGCTCCGGGCCCTCCGTTGCGATCTCCTCGTCGCCGAGCAGCGCCACTCTGCTCTCCTGTCCGGTCGGGCCCCGGATCGCGCCCCGAGCGTCCGCAACTTCCTCCACTACCTCGCGCTGCGGGGCCAGGACCTCCGGCCACTCCAGGAGGACCTGGCCCGCCTCGGGCTCTCCTCCCTGGGCCGCGCCGAGTCGCATGCCCTCTACGCCGTCGACGTCGTCCTGCACGCGCTGGGGGCGTTGACCGGCAGCCTGGAGCCCTGGCCCTGCTCCAGGGAGGCTCCCGGGTTCGACGCCGGCGCCGCGCTCCTCGCCCGCAACACCAGCGCGCTCCTGGGCCCCGTGCCGCTCGGCCGCCGCGTCCGCATCATGGTCACGCTGCCCGGCGAGGTGGCGGGAGACATCCTCCTCGTCCGCTCCCTCGTCGAGCGCGGGATGAACGTGGCGCGGATCAACTGCGCCCACGACGACGCCGACGCCTGGGGACGGATGGTGGCCACCGTTCGCGACGCGGCGGAGGCGGTCGGCCAGCCGTGCTTCGTCCAGATGG
Organism: uncultured Anaeromyxobacter sp.; assembly: GCA_903874275.1. GTDB lineage: Bacteria > Myxococcota > Myxococcia > Myxococcales > Anaeromyxobacteraceae > CAIOAK01. The sequence continues at coordinate 30,633 of CAIQRS010000146.1, read as the reverse complement.
ACCTGGGGGGGCCCAAGCTGCGCACCGGCCCTTGCGACGGGGAGATCGTGGTCCGGCCGGGCGACATCCTGCTCGTGACCCGCGCTGGAGAGCCGGGGGCTCCTTCCGGGGTCTGCCCGGACGGCGAGCCGACCCCGGCGCACGTCGCCTGCTCGCTCCCCCAGGTGCTCGACCAGATCGAGCCGGGCGATCGCCTCTTCATCGACGACGGAAAGATCGGCGGCCGGATCGAGTCGGTCGACCACCTGGCCGCCCGGGTCCGCATCACGCAGGCCAGGCCGGGGGGCTCCGCCGTCCGCGCCGATCGGGGAATCAACCTCCCCGACAGCCACCTCGACCTGCCGGCCCTCACCCCCAAGGACCGGACCGATCTCCAGTCGGTCGCGCGGCTCGCCGACATCGTCGCCCTCTCGTTCGCCGAGCGGCCGGGCGACGTCGCCGAGCTCGACGCCGAGCTCCGCCGCCTCGGCGCCGACCGTCTCGGCCTGGTCCTCAAGATCGAGACCCGGCGGGGCTTCTCCAACCTGCCGCGCCTCCTCCTCCAGGGCGTGGAGACGCGCCCCTTCGGCGTCCTCATCGCGCGCGGCGACATGGCGGTCGAGTGCGGATACGAGCGGCTCGCCGAGGTCCAGGAGGAGATTCTCTGGCTCTGCGAGGCGGCGCACGTCCCGGTCATCTGGGCGACCCAGGTCCTCGACCGTCTCGCCCGCAAGGGACTCCCCACGCGTGCCGAGATCACCGACGCGGCCATGGCGGAGCGCGCCGAGTGCGTCATGCTGAACAAGGGGCCGCACATCCTCGACGCCATCGCCCTCCTCGACGGCATCCTGCGCCGGATGGAGTCGCACCAGAACAAGAAGACCGCCACCCTCCGGGCGCTCTCCGTCTCGGGCGGGTTGTAGGAACCCTTCCTTGACTGGCGCGGGGCACGGAGTCTCATGTCCGGGTGATCCGACCCTCCACGACCGTGACCCGGGGCCGCCACCGGCGCCGATCAGGCTGGGCCGCCTACGCCGGGGCGGTGGCGCTCGTCGTCGGGACCACCGCCATCGGCGCGGCCGGTCGCGCGGTGCTCGACGTGCCGGACCTCGAGATGCTCTACGTGGTCGCGGTCCTGGTCTCGGCGGTCTACCTGGGACGCGGACCGGCCGTCGCCTCGGCGGCCGTGGGCGTGCTGGCCTACGACTGGTTCTTCGTCCCTCCCGTCCACACCCTGGACGTGGCCGATCTCCGGTACCTCTTCACCTTCGGCATGATGTTCGGCATCGGCCTGCTGGTGAGCTCGCTGGCCGACCGGGCCCGCGACGCCGCGGTGCGCGCCGAGTCGGAGGCGCTGCGGGGCACCCTGCTCTCCTCGGTCTCCCACGACCTGCGCACGCCGCTGGCCGCCATCACCGGGGCGGCCACCACGCTGCGCGACCAGGTCGTGGACGAGGGCACCCGGCGCGAGCTCGTCGAGGCCATCTGCGACGAGTCCGAGCGGATGGAGCGGATGGTGAAGAACCTCCTCGACATGACCCGGCTCGCCGCCGGCGCGGTCGTGGCGCGGCGGGAGTGGGTCCCGGTGGACGAGCTGGTCGGCGCGGCCCTGTCGCGGACGGAGACCCTGCTCTCCCGGCACCGCGTCCGGACCGAGATCCCGGCGGCGCCGGAGCTCGTCTCGGTGGACCCGGTCCTGGTGGAACAACTCCTGGTGAACCTGCTCGAGAACGCGGCGCGCCACACGCCGCCCGGGACCGAGGTCCTGGTCCGGGCCAGCGGCGGACCGGCCGGGCTCCACCTCGAGGTCTCCGACGGTGGGCCGGGGATCCCGGCTGGCGACGAGGAGCGCGTCTTCGAGCGCTTCCACCGGGGCGGGCGTGCCACCGGCCAGGGGGCGGGGCTGGGGCTCGCCATCGCCCGGGCCATCGCGGAGGTGCATGGCGGGACTCTGCGGGCCACCGCCCGGACCGGGGGCGGGGCGTCGTTCCGGCTCCTCCTCCCCGGCGGCGGCGCCTCCCCCACCGTCCCACCCGAGCCGGATGGCGATCCGGGCGGAACCCGGTAAAGGACAATCCGTGGACGACGCCAAGGACCTCGTGCTGGTCGTGGAGGACGAGCCCCAGATGCGCCGGTTCCTGCGCGCCTCGCTGGGCGCGGAGGGATACCGGGTCCGGGAGGCCTGGACCGTCGCCGACGGCCTGCGCGAGGCGGCGGCCGAGCACCCCGACGCGATCCTCCTCGACCTGGGGCTCCCCGACGGCGATGGGCTCGACCTGGTGCGGCGCGTGCGCGAGTGGTCCTCGGTCCCGGTGATCGTGCTCTCGGCGCGGGGGCGCGAGGAGGAGAAGGTGGCCGCGCTCGACGCCGGCGCCGACGACTACCTGCCGAAGCCCTTCGGAACCAAGGAGCTCCTGGCCCGCCTCCGGGTGGCCCTGCGCCACGCCCGGGCCGGCGCCGCTCCGGGGAGCCCGATCCTCGAGGCGGGCCCGCTCCGGATGGACCTGGAGCGACGGGAGGTCACGGTGGACGGGCGCGCCGTGCGCCTCACCCCCATCGAGTGGCGCCTGCTCACCTTCCTGGCGAGCCACGCCGGCAAGGTGCTCACCCACGCCCAGATCCTGCGCGAGGTGTGGGGCCCCAACGCCGCCACGCAATCCCACTACGTCCGGGTCTACATGGCCGAGCTGCGCAAGAAGCTGGAGGCCGATCCGTCCCGGCCGCGCCTCCTCCTCACCGAGCCGGGCGTGGGCTACCGGCTGGCCGACGGGCCGCGGTCCGCGATTCACCGTTAGTGAACCTCACGCCCCCTCGTCCAGCGTCACCCGCACCGGGAGCACCATGGCGTTCATCCCGGCGAACTGCAGGCGCCGCTGGAGCGCGTAGGCCGTCTCGTTGTGGAGGAGCCGCTGGTAGAAGCGCTCCACCTTGAAGATGAGCTTGCCCGCGAAGAAGACCGAGCGGGGGAACTCGCGGTTCACCTCGATGGCCAGGCGCTCGGCCTCGGGGAGCGCCTCGGTGGCCACGGCGATGCGGTAGTCCGCGGCGATGCCCAGCCGGTGGGCCAGGTCCACGTACTGCTTCAGCGCGCCCTCGGTGCGCTCCCGGACCCGCTCCACCTCCTCCACCCCCTTCATGGCTGCGGCGTCGATGACCCCCACGGAGAGGAAGATCACGTTCTTGAAGTGGTTCGGGAAGAGGCGCTGAACGGTGAGCAGCGCGTGGACGCCCAGGCCGGCGTAGGATCCCACCAGCATCACCGCCGTCGGGGCCTTCGGGTCCAGCGGGCGGACGGGCCCGGACGGGGCGGCCGGAAGCGCCGCCATGACCGCGTTGAGCCGCCGGAGGTGGATCTGAACCTCCAGGTAGTGGCGGCGGATCCGGAAGCAGAGCGCGACCACGGCCCCGGTGACGACCAGGGTCACCCATCCACCGGCGAGGAACTTCTGCGACACGATGCCCACGAGGATCCCGGCGCAGACCAGGAAGGCGAGCCCGTGGATGGCGAGATCGCGGGCCCGGTGGCGCTCCCGGTGGGTCCACTGGAAGCGGAGCATGGCCGCCTGGGAGAGCGAGAAGGTCACGAAGACGTTGATCGAGTACATGGTGACGAGCTGGTCCAGGTGACCCCCGGTGAAGACCAGCGTGGCCAGGCTGGCCCCTCCCATGAGGAGCACCCCCGACTGCGTGACCAGCCGGTCGGAGAGGGAGGCGAAGCGGTGGGGCAGCCAGCTGTCGATGGCCATGTTGGACATCACGCGCGGCCCGTCGAGGAATCCCGCCTGCGCCGCCACGAAGAGGAGCGCCGCCTCGATGACGAGGGTCCCGGTGACGAACCATCGCCCCACCGGAAGGCCGCCCGCGCTCCACTGCCCGGCGAAGTTCTCGAGGAGCACCGCGTTCATCGTCTTCCCCTCCACGGGCGCGACCCGGAAGAGGAGGTAGGCGAGCAGGATGCCGCCCGCGGTCACCGAGAGTGACACGGCCATGTAGACCATGGTCCGCTTCGCCGTGGCCACCCGCGGCTCGCGCATGATCTGGAGGCCGTTCGAGACCGCCTCGATCCCGGTGTAGGTGCCGGCGCCCATCGAGTAGGCGTAGATGAAGACCCCGGCGATGGCCGTCCACCCCATCGTGCCCACCGCTGTCCGCCCCTGCTGCGCGAGCTCGGTGGCGATGGCGGGGGCCTCGCCGAGGTGGCTGCCCACCCCTCCGAAGATCAGGATGGCGTGGGTGACGAGGAATGCCAGGAAGATCGGGGCCAGGACGCTCACCGACTCCTTCACCCCCCGCAGGTTGAGGACCACGAGCAGGACAATGGCCGCCGCCTCTGCCGGCACCTTCCAGGCCGCGAGGTGGGGAGGGAGGAAGCTCCAGATGGCCTCCCCCCCGGCGGCGATCGACACCGAGATGGTGAGGACGTAGTCCACGAGCAGCGCGGAGCCGGAGACGAGGCCGGCTCCGGAGCCGAGCAGCCGCGTCGCCACCACGTACCCGCCGCCACCGAAGGGGAAGTGCTCGATGATCCGTGAGTAGGCGACGGAGATGAGGAGCACGGTTCCGGCGGTGGCGAGCGCCAGCGCCGGGGCGAGGAAGTGCAGGTCGCCGATGGCCCGGTAGAGCTCGTCGGGGCCGTAGGCCGACGAGGAGAGCCCGTCGGCGCCCAGTCCCACCCAGGCGAGGAGCGCGATGAGGGAGACGCTGTGGTAGGTCCGCGGATCGTTGATGTCCCGGGGCGAGCCGAAGAGGGCGCGACGAAGCTTGGGTGTCATTGCCGCGGAAGATAGGCGGTGGCGCGTAAGCGGCGGTTCAAGAGGAGCCCACGGGGCGTCAAGAACACATCAAGAACTCCGACGGCGGCTGGGCATGGACAGGGGCTCGACGCGCCCCGGAAATGGCGCCCCCGAATGTCGTCGAACCGTCGCAGAACCGCCATCATGGACCTCATAGGTCCTCGTCCTTCGCTTCACCGCCTTTCCCTCACCGGAGGACACCCAGATGGCAACCAGAGTGATTCGATCCGTGGCCGCGCTCACCGCGGGGCTCACCTTCCTCGCAGCACCCACAGCCCGTGCGCACGACGCCAAGGTCTCGTCGGTCGAGTTCGTCGGGATGCCGGCTCCGGCGACCGTGGACGAGCGGGCCGACGTCTACACCGCGGCCAAGGTGATCGTCACCTACCGTAACGGAAAGTCGGAGACCCTCGACCTCAAGTTCCACAAGCTCGCCGACACGACCGACGTGGTCGGGGGCAACGTGGTCGGCGGCTTCGTCGACTCGCGCGGCATCGCCATCACCGACAGCTTCGGCCAGCTGGCCTCCGACGCCCCGGACGGCAACTCCCTGATGGTGATCCCGGGGCTCCGCGCCGCCGACCCCCGCCACGCCAACGGCCTCGCCCTCGTGACCCAGTTCGAGTACCGGGAACTGCCGCCCAACTACCCGGCGGTCACCACCTACGACAGCTACTGGTCCAGGCTCCCCGCCCCCACCGGGCTCTCCCGCCTCGACCAGGACAAGCGCTCGGGCGCGCTCAAGCTCACGAGCTACGATCGGGTCGACTTCTCGGGCGTCAAGGGCGGGTGGATCCACTGCGCCTCCTCGCTCACTCCCTGGAACACGCACCTCTCCTCCGAGGAGTACGAGCCCGACGCGAAGGTCCGCCAGGGCGTCGCGCCCAAGGCCGCTGACTCCGACGACGGCACCGACATCGACGGCTTCAGCCGCGCCTGGTTCGGCAACGCCGCCACGGCGAACGCCTACGACTACGGGCTCGTGCCCGAGGTGAAGGTCCGCAAGGACGGCAAGACCTCGGTCGTGAAGCACCGGGCGCTCGGCCGCTTCGCGCGCGAGCTGGCCGACGTCCTGCCCGACGGCCGCACCGTCTACATGGGCGACGACGGCGCCTACACCGGCCTCTTCCTGTTCGTCGCCGACGAGAAGGGCGAGCTCTCCGAAGGCACCCTCTACGCGGGCAAGTGGACCCAGACGAGCGACCTGAGCGGCGGCGCCGCCACCCTGTCCTGGATCCGGCTCGGCCACGCCGAGGACGAGGAGCTGCAGGCGCTCGCCGACCGCGGCATCCGTTTCGCCGACATCTTCGACGTCTCCAACGTCGATCCGCTCCACCCCTCCTTCAAGAAGGTGAAGACCTACACCGGCACCGAGTGGCTGCGCCTCAAGCCGGGCATGGAGAAGGCCGCCGCGTTCTTCGAGACCCGCCGCTACGCCGCGCTTCTCGGGGCCACCACCGAGTTCGCCAAGATGGAGGGCATCTCCCACAACGAGGTGGACAAGAAGGCCTACGTCGTGATCTCGCGCATCGAGGGCGGCATGCTGACGAGCGCCACCGACCCGCAGGACGACGTCCGCCTGGCCAAGAACGACGGCGGCGCCATCTACGAGCTCGCCCTCGCGGCCGGGCAGCGCGACACGGGCGGCCGGCCCATCCCGAGCCGTCTCGTGGCCACCACCATGGTGAGCATCCCCGAGCTGCTCGGAGGCTGGCTGGGCGGCACGCGGGACGCCGAGGGCAACCGCTGCCTGCAGGACAAGGTCTGTGGCCCGGACAACATCAAGTTCTCCGAGGGCATGCGGACCCTCTTCGTCGGCGAGGACACCAGCCGCCGGAACAACAACTACGTCTGGGCCTTCAACGTGGACACCCGGAAGCTCTCCCGCATCCTCTCGGTCCCCATGTACGCCGAGGCCACGGGGCTCCAGGTGGTGGACGACGCCAACGGCTTCTCCTACGTCATGAGCAACTTCCAGCACCCGGCCGAGCAGAGCCAGGTGGGGACGTTCAAGGGCGTGAAGGACGCCACCGGGGCGGTGATCCTCTCCGAGAAGAACGTCCTCGACGCCATCGACGCCAGGTGGGGCGGCCGCAAGAAGGCCGCCATCGGCTACGTCGGCACGGCGAACGGAGCCCTTCCGGCCATCCGGTAGGCTCGCATCGGGACCGCATCCAGGTGAGACGAGCCCTCCCGGCCCACTGGCCGGGGGGGCTTTCGCCTTCTCCAATCGTCGCCGGAGCGCCCCGCCGTCGCCACGCACTCCCCGCAGGATCGGCTCCCACCCACGAACCACGAGGCAGCGATGAAGACGGTGCAGATGAAGAGCATCTTCCAGGTCGGACGGCACGTGCTCCAGGTCTTCGGGAACCAGGGGCGCTGGGTGGTCGCCGTGGACGGCGTGCTCCTCCGCGGCTGGCACTCGACGTCGGCGGACGCCTGGTCGGCGGGGGTCGCAGAGGTGGACCGGCTCGGGATCATGTCCCCGGCCGCGGAGCCTGCCCTGGCCCTGGCGGGCAGCCGGAAATCGTGAGGCTTCCATGACGACGACACCGGGACCGGGTCCCTCGCAGCTCGCGAAGTCGCTCGAGCCGGAGGAGATCGACCAGCGGCGCAGCCTGTGGTGCCCGGCCTACGAGAGCTGCCTCATGCTTGCCCTCCGGGCCGGCTGGCGCAGCTGGACCTGCGAGCACTGCGTCCTCTTCCAGGAAGCCGGGCCCCACCGGAGGCGGGTGGCGGCCCATTCGTTCCACGCCCGGCCGGGAGACGGCTCGCCCGGCGACGCCCCTCGGCCGGTGCTACGCTGATCGGCAGCGTGGACGACCTCGTCGCCCGGATCTCCGAGCTTCCCCAGTGGCAGATCGCGCTCGCCGCGACCTGGCTGCTCTTGCAGGCCTGCGTCGTCCCGTCGCTGCCCGAGGAGATCGTGACCACCACCATGGGCATGCTGGTGGCGCAGGGGCGCATCTCGGCCCCGCTCGCCATGGCGGCGGTCCTGGCCGGGCTCCTCCCCGCCAACTCCGCGGCTGTGTTCATCGGGAGCCTGGCCCGTCGGCGGATCGGGAACGCCGGATTCCTGGGACGGACCCTCTCCTCCCCCCGGGTCGCGGCGGCCTCCGAGGCCCTGCGGCGCCACGGACCGCTCCTCGTGGTGGTCACCCGCTTCGTGCCCTTCGTCCGCGGCCCGGTCTACCTGGCGACCGGCCTCTCCGGCTTCGGCGTCGCCCGCTTCTTCGCGCTCGACGCCGCGGCCGCCTGCGTCCAGGTCCCTCTCCTCCTCTGGCTCGGCTCGCGCCTCGGGGAGGGCGCGACGGCTGCTGAGGCCTGGGCCCGGATCGGATGGGCCTCCGCCGCGCTCGTGGGTGGAGCCCTCGCGGTCTTGGTCGGCCGTCGGGCCGTGGTCGCGCTCCGGGCGGCGTAGCCCGGCGCCCCGTGCTAGAGGTTCACGGTGCCCCCGTCCACGGCCGCATCCCGGCTCGTCGCCGACTTGCGCTACCTGCGGGCCCTCCTGCGGCAGTTCCGCCTCACCTTCCTCCTCGCCGGAGCGCTCTTCGGGGTGGTCCCGCTCCTCTACGTCTGGGGCTGGCGCGGACCGTCGGGCCAGCGGGTGGGCTGGGGGGCGGCGGCGCACCACGTCTACTTCCTCCTCTTCGGGAACCCATCGCTCCCCTACACCGACAGCGTCCCGATGGAAGCGCTCAACGTTCTGGTCCCGCTCCTCGGCGTGGCGGTGCTGGCGGACGGCGTGGTGCGCTTCGGATACCTCTTCTTCGCCAAGCGCGGGTACGCCAAGGAGTGGATCGCCGTGAGGACACAGGGCATGGACCAGCACGTCATCGTCGTCGGGGCCGGGCGGGTCGGGTACCGGGTCACCGAGCACCTGCGGGCGCTGGGCCGGGAAGTGGTGGTCCTGGAGAACCGGACCGACGCGCCGCTCGCGGCGGCGCTGCGCGAGGAGGGGGTTCCCGTCCTGCTGGAGGACGCGCGGACCCCGGGGGCGCTGGGAAGGTGCAACGTGGCCCGGGCCTCGGCCGTCGTCTGCTCCACCGATGACGACCTGGTGAACCTGAACGTGGCCCTCGACGCACGGAGGGTGAACCCGGGTATCCGGGTGGTCATCCGGGTGTTCGACGAGGACCTCGCACGCAAGGTGCGGGAGGGCTTCGGCGCCGAGGCGCTGTCGGCGTCGGGCCTGGCCGCCCCGGCGCTGGCCATCGCGGCGCTCGATCCCCGGGTGGCCCATTCCTTCCAGTCCGGCGAGCACCTCTTCGTGGTCTCCGACTTCGTGGCCGCGGCGCCGCTCGCCACCCTCACGGTGGCCGAGCTCCGGGATCGCTTCGGGTCGCTCACCCTCTCGCTCACGCGCGGCGGCGCCGTCCGGCCGCACCCGCCCGGGGACACGCGCGTCGCCGAGGGGGACCGGCTTCTCGTGCAGGCGCTCTGGCCCGACTACCGGCGCCTGCGCGAACACCTGGGCGAGGGCGAGCCGCCGCGCGGGCCGTGATCCGGCGCGTGCCGGGTCAGCCTCGGCTCGCCCCCGGGCGGGATGGCCCCGGAAGGGGACGGAACTAAGGGGTGGTGAACGCCGCCTGGGCTTCGGCGATGAGATTCGCCGCCACGACCTCGTCGTCCACCTTCGAGCAGTCCATGCCGGATCCCGGCTTGGCCCCCTTGTAGCTGTCGAACCAGGTGCGAAGGATCTCGGCGCCGTTCACCGCCTTCTCGTTGAGATCGGCGAGGGTGCTCACCTTGGCGTAGAGCGGCGAGTCCTGGGTGATCGCGATGACCTTGTCGTCCTGATCGGTCCCGTCGATGCAGCGGATGACCCCGACCACCTTGACCGCAACCACGGTGCCGCGCTCGGCCTTCGGCCCGACGGCGATGATGTCGAGCGGGTCGCCGTCGGCACCCTGGGTGCGAGGAAGAGAACCGTAGTTGCCCGGGTACCCGAGGAAGCTCACCACGCGGCGGGCGCCCTTCTTCACCTCCTGCACCATGATGCGCCCGGGCTTCGCCTCGCCGCAGCGCGGGAAGGCGACCGGGTCGGCGACCGACGAGCTCGTGCACGTCTCCCACTTCTCGCTCGTGCCCGTCGGGATTTCCACGGCCACGTTGTAGGTCCCGTCGGCGTTCCGGGTGGGGTAGCCGGTGAGGAAATTCCGGTGACCCTTCAGCGTGAAGGCGTCGAGGTAGACGACGCCGTCCCCGTGCTCGTCGTCGTCGCGTCCGGAGGCGTCGGGCGCGTCGTCGCGTCCCTGGATCTCGATCACCTTCACGTCTTCGGTGGCGCGGGCCGGTGCGGCGGGAAATGCGAGAAGTGCGGCGGTGACCGCCGCGAGCGTGGACATCGACCGGATCATGGACTCCCCCTGCTGGCGTGTGGATTGCGGATTTGGCCGGACCTCCCGGCAGCGGCAGGGTAGTGGCCCCGTGCCGCGCTGGAGGTGACGTTTCCATGACGGTTCGGCGGAGAAATCGGGACTTGCAGGGCTCTCATTCCGCGACGTCTCAGGAATCCGGCAGCACCACGGACACCACCAGGCCGCCACCCGGGCGCTCCCCGAGCGTGAGCCTGGCCCCGTGGGCATCCGCGACGGCCTGGCCCGCGCACCCGGAGTGGATGCGCAAGTTCCTCGTCCTCCTGGCTCGCGCATCGAGCCCTGACTCAGAAGTGGGCGTGCATCCGGATCCCGCCCAGGAAGGCCGGCCCCCGCGCCGCGTTCATGCCCGGGTTGAAGATGGCCTGCAGGTCCGCCGTGACTTGAAGGTACTTCACCGGCTGGACCGAGTAGTAGATCTCGCACGCCACCTCCCACCCGTACGCCAGCGCGCCGTCGCCGAGCTGGAATTCCGTTCCGCCTGCCGCGAGGTAGGCGGAGTGGGAAGGGGACAGGCCGCTCACCGCCACGCCCGCGCCCACGAAGTCGCCGTGCCTCCCCCAGACCACCCCGTCGAGCTGGGCTCCCACGGAGATCGACCGGTCGATGGAGGTGAAGCAGAAGGTCTGGGTGCGCCCGTCGTTCCAGCCGGCGCGAAGGAACAGGTTGAGGAGCCCGAACTCCTGCTGCACCAGGGCGGCGAAGCCGTACTTCACGGCCCCCGGAGTGGCGTCGACGTCGGGCAGCGCGCCGGGAGGCCCCGACGCGGCGATGGACAGCGCGTCCGCGTAGCTCCCCAGGTTGCCGCGATTCAGGTAGGCGAGCAGCCGCACCGATCCCTCGGCCGGAAACTCGCCCCACCCGTACTGCCCCTCGACCATGTAGGCCCCACTGCTCGAGAGGTTCCCGTCGAAGACCGATCCGTTGGGCGCGGTCGGCATGAGCGCCGCCATCGCCCGCGCCGCCCAGCGCGGCGTCTCGATCCCCACCTCGACGCCAGGTGTAGCCGCGCGTGTCGGCGACGTAGTCCCAGGGACGTGGTTCCGGTGGGCATGAATCCGCCCTCGGGCTGTGGCTCGTCCTCGTCGGCCACGCCCTGTCCGCCGAGCGCGACGTCCTGGTGGAAGTAGGCTCGCGCCAGGTAGGGCGCGGCTCCGACCTTCGCCACCCGGATCATGTTCCCGTCTGGGTAACCGGACACGCCGCTCACGTTGGGTGCGCCGGCCCCGTACGAGAACTCGGGGACGGCGACCACCGTGGCGCCCTTCCACAGGTGGGCGCCGACCAGCACCGACGCGACGAGCGACCATCCCAGGTCCGGTCCCGGGCCGAAGCTGATCGACGGGTTCGCGTACGGGCTGCGGAAGGAGGGGACGAAGAAGGTGTCGACCGTGACCTGCCCGCCCACCGCCCACCAGCGATCCTCGGAGACGCAGGCCACCTCGGGCAAGGCCCCGCCGGCCTCCTGGGGCCGGCCGAGGGCCGGTGCCCCCAGCAGGAGGATCCCCGCGACGAGGGAGACGCCATGGGACCTATGCTCCAACCGGCATCTCCTCCGAGGGCGCGACGACCTCGCTGATCTCGTCGTACGAGAAGAGGTCGCCGAACCGGGCCCAGTTCACGAAGGTGTCGAAGGTGGCCTCGAAGTTCTCGCTCGGCAGGTTCATGGCGATGAGCTCGAGCACGTAGTCGCGGTCCACCTGGCCGGAGCCGGCCTTCCGGATGGCGTCCCGGACCTGCTGGAAGAGCAGCAGCTCGAGGAGCTTCTCGCGGAAGACCGCCTTGCGCTCGGCCGGGCTCGCCTTCACGTAACGTGCACCCTCGGCGGACAGCACCACGGTGCGGTGGGGCGTGTCGACGAAGCCGAGCAACTCGGCGGCGTTGGTGGCGGTGATGACCTGGCCGTACTCGCGGTCCGTGTCGGCGGCGATGCGAAAGACGTCCTCGCGCCCGCCCCGGGCGTCCAGGTACTCGAGGAGCCCCTCGATCTCCCCACCGCCTGCGTGGGGCAGCGGCTCGAAGGCCTGGGAGGCGCCGTCCACCTCGGCCACGTCGGGCATCTCCATCCCGGTGATGATGTCATGCAGCCGGTCGACGAGCTGGAGCAGCCCCGGCGATCGGTAGTCGCGGGGGCGGGGCAACGTGTTCTCGACGATGGTCCGGACCCTACCGGGGTTCGCGTCGAGGACCACGATCCGGTCGGCCATGTAGACCACTTCCTTGATGTCGTGGCTCACCATGACGATCGACTTGGGGTTCCGGTCCTTCGGCGCCCAGACGTCGAGCACCTCGGCCCGGAGGCTCTCCGCCGTGAGGGCGTCCACCTGGCTGAAGGGCTCGTCCATGAAGAGCATCTCCGGCTCGAGCGAGAAGGCGCGCGCCATGCCCACCCGCTGCTTCATGCCGCCGGAGAGCTCCCGGGGGTAGGCTTCCTCGAAGCCGGCGAGCCCCACGGTCTTGATGGCGCGCGCAGCACGCTCGGCGACCTCGGCCCGGGGCAGGCTGTGGGCCTCCAGCATCGCCTCGACGTTGCGGGAGACCGTCATCCAGGGGAAGAGCGCAAAGCTCTGGAAGACGAAGCCGATGCCGGGGTTGAGCCCCCGGAGCGGCACCCCGTGGTCGAGGACCTCGCCTCGCGTCGGCTGCGTGAGACCGGCCAGGATGCGCAGGATGGTCGACTTGCCGCAGCCGGAGGGGCCGAGGAGCGCGACCACCTCGTTCGCCTTGACGGCCAGGTCGATTCCCTGGAGCACCCGAAGCACGGCGCCGCCCCCCTGATCGTAATCCTTGTCGACCCGGCGCACCTCGCAGAGGATCTCGGGCTCGCTCGTCTCTTCCGTCATGGTCACTCCACGGGCTACCGGGTGAGGGAGAAGCGCTCCTCGGCGATGCCGTGCAACCTCCGCCACACCAGCCGGTTGAACAGGACCACGACGACGGCCATCACGGCCACCGCCGCGGCCAGCGTTGGGAAGTCGCCGGCCGACGCAGCCACGCTGATGCGGGCGCCCAGGCCGTCGGCGGCCAGCTCCTTGCCCCCGAACGACACGTACTCCGACACGATGCTGGCGTTCCAGGCCCCGCCCGCCGCGGTGACCCAGCCGGTGACCAGGTACGGGAAGATGGCCGGGAGGTAGAGGACGCGGAATCGCTTCCAGGTCGGGACGCGGTAGATGCGCGCCGCCTCGCGGAGGTCGGCCGGGATGGCCATCGCGCCCGCGACCACGTTGAAGAGGATGTACCACTGCGTCCCGAGCAGCATGAGGAGCACGCTGCCCCAGCCGATCCCGACTCCGGCCGCGGCGAGGAGCGCCACCACCGCAGGAAAGAGCATGGGCGCGGGAAAGGACGCGACCACCTGCACCACGGGCTGGAGGATGCGGGAGAGGCGGGGCGATAGGCCGATGGCAAGCCCGGCCGGGACGGTCCAGAGCGTGCCGGCGACGGTGGCGAGCAGGACCCGCCCCAGGGTGAGGAAGGCGGCCCAGCCGATCCCACGCCAGCTCGCGCCGTCCACCTTGCCGAAGAGCCGGAAGAGCCCGATCGATCCCGCCGCGAGGAGCAGCAGCAGCCCGACGAAGGCGCCCACCGATGCGATCTGGATGGCCCGTGCCGTCCGACCCCGCGACGGCGCTCCGGGGGTGCGGGACGGAAGCGCCTGGACGATCCTCCGACCCCCGCTGGCCGCCGCCGCCCGGAGGGAGGCCACGAGCCGGGAGCCGCGGAGCAGCTCGAGGAACCAGGAGCTGGCCTCGTCGGCCTGGCCGCTCTCGTCCACCCGGAACTTCTGGGCCCAGACCACCACCGGGCGCCAGAGGACCTGGTCGAGCAGCACGATCATGAGGACCATGGCGACCACGGCCGAGAACATCGCCGTCCGGTCGCCCCGGGCTACGGCCACGCTCATGTAGGATCCGAGGCCGGGCAGCTGGAAGCTCCGGTCGCCGAGGACGAAGGCTTCGCTCACCATGAGGAAGAACCAGCCCCCGGCCATGCTCATCATGCTGTTCCAGACCAGGCCGATGGCGGCCGACGGCAGGTCGACCCAGCGGAAGCGCTTCCAGAACCCGAATCGCCCCAGCGTCGCCACCTCCTGGAAGTCCCGGGGAACGCTGCGGAGCGAGTGGTAGAAGCTGAAGGTCATGTTCCAGGCCTGCCCGGTGAAGATCATGATCACCGAGGCCAGCTCGAGCCCGACGTTGCTCGTCGGGAAGGTGGCGACGAGGGCCAGGACGAGGCCGGGCATGAAGCCCAGCACCGGGATCGACTGGAGGATGTCGAGCGCCGGGACGAGCACCTTCTCGGCGACCCGGTCCCGCGCGGCCCAGTATCCGTAACCCAGCGTGAACAGGAGCGAGAGCGCGTAGGCGGCCAGGCCGCGGGAGAGGGAGAGGAAGGCGTAGTAGGGCAGCGCCCGCGGCGAGAGGTCGATCTCGAACACCGGCCGGAGCGCCCCGGTCCACTCGGCCGCGAGCCGGGTCAGGCCGAAGAGGATCCCGCCCAGCGAGGCGAGGAGCGCCAGGTCGACCCAGAGCCTCCGGGCGGACCCGGTCAGGTAGGAGGTGGCGCTTCCGAAGACCGGGACGGGCGGAGAGCGCATCGCGGCCGGAGACTAGCCCAATTCCCGGGTGTCCCATTCGTGACAGTTTCGGGGCGGAGCCCATCCGGAACGGCCGACGACGGTCGGCTCCGTGGTACTTCGCCCACCATGGCGCCGAAGGTCTCGGAGGTCTCGGATACCGCCCAGGCGGACCGGGAGAAGCGGCTCGTCGCGGCCTCGTCCGTGGCGGCGGCCGTGCTCCTCACCACCCTGAAGATCGTCGTGGGCTTCAAGACGGGCTCGATCGGGATCCTCTCGGAGGCGGCCCATTCGGGGCTCGATCTCGTCGCCGCCGCGGTGACGCTCTGGGCCGTCCGGGCGTCGGCCCGGCCTGCCGATCACGACCACCCCTACGGGCACGGCAAGATCGAGAACTTCTCGGCCCTCTTCGAGACCGGGCTCCTCCTCGCGACCTGTGTCTGGATAGCCTACGAGGCGATCAAGCGTCTCCTCTTCGAGGACGTCCACGTGGAGGCCACGGTCTGGGCCTTCGCCATCATGTTCATCTCCATCGTGGTGGACATCTCCCGCTCGCGTGCCCTCTCGCGCGCGGCCAAGAAGCACCGCAGCCAGGCCCTGGAGGCCGATGCGCTCCACTTCTCGACGGACGTGTGGAGTTCGTCCGTGGTGATCGTGGGGCTCCTGGCGGTGGTCGCCTCGGAGGCGTTCCACATCCCCTGGCTGGCGCGGGCCGACGCGGTGGCCGCGCTCGGCGTGGCCGGGATCGCGGTGCTGATCTCGCTCCGCCTCGGCAGGAAGTCGGTGGACGATCTCCTCGACGCCGTGCCGCCCGACCTGCTCTCCCAGGTGGCGGCCGCCGCCCACGTGGAGGGGGTGCGGGAGGTCTCGCAGGTTCGCGTCCGTCGCTCCGGGCCAGACGTCTTCGCCGACGTTACGCTGGAGGTGGACCGGGGCCTGTCCCTCGAGGCCGCCCACGAGCTGGCGGAGCGCGCCGAGGAGGCGGTTCGCTCGGCCGTGCCGGGCTCCGACGTGGTGGTGCACACCCACCCGGCCGGGGACGATGCGCTCCCCACGACCGGGTGAGCGCGCCCAGCCGCGCTACTGGATGCCGTAGTCGATGGCGCGGACCATGCGGGTCTTGAAGCCCGCGGGAGCTCGCTCGTCCACCTGGAAGACGCGGGCCCCGCGCATGCGGTGGTTCTCGGATCCGCCGAGACCGTAGGTCGCGAAGCCGGAGTTGGCCGAGTGCCCCAGCTGGATGCCGAAGTAGTTGCCGACGCAGTCGTTCACGTGGTCGTGCCCGACGAAGATGCCCTTCACGTCACCGCGCTCCAGCGCCGCCGCGAAGAGGCCGCTGTTGAACGGTCCCGGGCACTCGTCCTCGTTCCGCTCACCGATGACGCCATGCTGCGGGACGAGCCCGAGCTCGGGGTGGACGCGCCTGTAGGCGTCGTTGTCGTACATCGTGCGGAACTCCTGCAGCGGGATGTGGAAGAACATGAGGGCGGGGATCTTGCGGCCGTGCTCCCGCTCCAGCGGAGGTGGTGGCCGGTCTCCTCGCCGCCCTCCCTCTCCTGCGCGGTGGCGGGCGGCAGGGATCCGCCTCCGGGGCCGGCGTCCCGGCTCGGGACGCGGGGAGCACTCTACGGACGCCGTGTTGCGCTCCCGGAACGACCTCGCGAACGGGGTTCACCATTCGTGTAACAGGACGTTTGCGGCGGGACGGACCCATCACTTCGGGGGGACGCGCGCACGCGTGTGAGCTTCCTCTCCGAATCGTCGCGGAGTCGCCACGCGCCCCTTCCTAGCTCTCCCCGGTCGTCACCCCAACCAGGAGAACACCCATGAAGAAGCTCGTCCTCGCCGGTGCGCTCGCCGCTCTCGTGAGCGCGCCGGTCCTCGCGGTCGATCAGACGGTCCCGGGAGCCGGGAACGCGGAGGCGATGTCCGTCGCGGGAGCCTCGCCCCTCGTGCAGGGCAAGGTCCGCTACCTCGAGAGGGAGGCCGCCGGCATCGGCGACGCGGCGGTCCGGGCCGCCACGCTGGACGCCATCGGCCATTCCCCCTGCGTGACCCACCGGGCGGGGCTCGACGCAGCGAGGAAGAAGGCCGTCCTCGACCGGCTCGCCGCCGAGGGTCTCGTCTCCGCGGCCGACGCCGCGGCCTTTCCCGGCGGCGCCGCCGCGGGCATCTTCCCGCCCGTCCTGGAGGACGGCACCTCGTGCCCGAAGCTCCCCCAACTCTTCTTCTCAGCGCCCGGCTCGAGCTACGGCGGCCACCACGGCCACCCGGGCGGGCTCCCCGTGCACGAGGCGTTCAACGAGCGGGCCAGCCTGAGCCTGGGCGCCGGCTACGACGCGGTCTACGGGAAGCCGCAGCACGAGGACGCCGGCGAGTCGTGCGACCACGACTTCATCCGCCACTCCGGGCTCGAGATCAACCACGACGTCCTCGTGGCCGCCCCCATCTGGCACGACTGGGCGAAGACCATCGTCTTCCAGTGGAACGCCGACGGCTCCGAGTTCAAGGAGTTCAGCTTCGGGGGCACGGGAACCGGCGACGGCTTCGGCGGGTCGGCGGGTGACTCGCGCACCGGGGCCCACCACATCCTCGGCGTCGCCGAGGCCATCCAGCGCCGGCTGCCCCCCGACCTCGTCATCACCCAGGCCTGCGCCCACTCCAATCCCACCTACGGCAACGAGTACAAGGTGGTGAACTGGATCCGCGCCGCCGCCATCATCGCCGGACGAGACCCGGTGGCCGACGGATACCTGGTCAAGCTCGCCGACGGGACGTTCCGCCTTCCGCCGCTCCGGAAGCTGGGCGAGGTGGCGATGCCCGCGTCGAGCGGCAACTTCCTCCCCGAGTACGTGATCCACAACCTGTCCGACGCCGACTACATCTTCACGGGCCCGAGCATGACGGCCGTCCTCGAGGTCCTGAAGACCCTGGCGCCCCGCTACGGCTTCGCCGTGCCGGGTCCCACCGACGATCCGACCCACTACAACTGGCGCTACCGGAACCGCGTCCTGGCCCGGACGGCCTCGGAGCGGCTCTTCTTCCTGTACGCGAACGGCGGCGTCGCGGCGGTGCAGAAGGAGCTCGACGGGCTCCGGAAGCTCGGGGCGATCTAGCTTCCCCGTGGAATGTCGAGGGGGACCGCCGGGTACCTGCCCGGGGATCCCCCTCGTTCCGTCAGGGAATCGCTACTCGTCCTTCGCGTCGCCCAGGGCCTTGACCATCACCCCGTAGATCTCGGTGTTGTCGATGGCGCGGGTCAGCGCCTTGCTGCCCGGCCCCTGGCTCCAGATGAGCGTGTCGACGCCGGTGTGGTTGCCGGTCGTCCAGCCCGCTTCGACCTTCTCGCCCGCCTTGAGGAGGGCCGTTTGCGGCCCGTTGATGGCGAAGCCGCCGGTGTCGTGGTCGGCGACGACGATGAGCAACGTGTTCTCCCGGCGGTCCTCGTCGGCGTCGATCCAGTCCCGGACGACCTTCACGGCGTCGTCGAAGGCGAGCATCTCGCCGAGCTGGTAGGGGTAGTCCTTGGCGTGGTTGGCCCAGTCGACCTGGGACCCCTCCACCATGAGGAAGAAGCCGCTGCGGTTCTTCTCCACGACCTTCAGCGCCGCGGCGGCCATCTCGGGGAGGTGCGGCTCGGTCGTGGCGGGGGTGCGGAGGTACTCGGGAACCGTCCCGCCGTTGCCGAAGAGGCCGAGGATCTTCTTGCCACCGGCGGCGACCGCGGCGTCCAGCCCCGCCTTGTCGTACGCCACGGCGTAACCCTTGGCCTTCGCCTGGGGGATGAGGTCGCCCACCGTCCCGCAGGCGTCGGCCTTGACCGACGTGAACTTGTCGACGCCGCTGCCGAGCAGCAGGTCGACCCCGGTCACCTGGATGTACTGACGGGCGATCTCGTTCTCGCAGTTGCGGTTGACCACGTGCGCGCCGAAGGAGGCCGGCGTGGCGTGGGTGATGGTGGAGGTGGCGACGAGCGCGGTGGCCTTCCCCTGCTTCCGGGCCAGCTCGAGGATGCTGGGCTTGAAGGCCCGCCCGTCGCCGTGGAAGCAGATCTCGCCGTTGTTGAACTTCTCGCCGCAGGCCCAGGCCGACGCCGCCGGGGCGGAGTCGGTGATGACGCTGTTGGCCGAGTAGGTCCTCTGGTAGCCGATGTGCTCCAGCGTCTCGAAGTTGAGCAACCCGTCGAGCCCGTGCTTGTAGATGCGGGTGGCGGTCACGTCGGCGAGCCCCATGCCGTCCGGGACCATGATGATGACGTTCTTCGCGTGCCCCTTCTCGCCGCCGTCGGCGCGCGCCGGGGCGCCCCCGGCGGCCGCGAGGGCGATGGCGGAGACGGCCGCCAGCCGCTGCCATCCAGCGGCGGAGAGGAATCCTGCCTGACCTTCACTCATTGTGACCCCATGGGTTGAGCGGCGTCCGGATCAGAGCCGCGTTTGGTTGGAGCGCCACCGTAGGCGCGCCAGGAGTCGACCGCGGTGAAGTGTCGGTGACGCTGTGTGGCCAGCGCGAGGCGAAGCGGAACCAGATGAGGACTCCCTTATGGACCTCGCCTGTCGCACTCACCCTGAGTTACATTTGAGGGGACTCCTCTCCACGACCGGGCACCGCCGCGGACTTCGAGGAGAACTGCTCCGGTCCTTCGTCGTGGTCGCGAGCAGCCCCGACTTCGACCTCAGGTGTGAGGGTCTTTCGCGGAACCCCGCCGCCGGGACTCCTCCGCGAGCCGGTCGGCTCGTTCCACCAAGACGAGCCCGGCTTCCCAGGCATCGCTCCTCGTCGGAAAGGTGCCTTCGACGAGGACCCCGTCGACGGACATCGCCCAGCCGGCGCCGCTGACGAACACGTTGAACACGTGGGTGCCGACGATGAAGATGTTGCTCATGGGCCTCGCCGCCTGGGGGCCTGCCCGGACCGGTGGCTCATGAAGCGGGAGATGATCACGCCGATGACCGTGAGGAAGCCCCACACCAGCAGGGCGAGGAGCAGGAGATGCCGATCCGGTTGGACTGGGTCCATTGCCCTCCTGGCTAGTCGAGCAGGGTTTCGGTTCCGGGGCGCCGGGAAGGCGATCCGGTGACGGTCCGGCTTTCCCGAATCGTCGCCGGAGCGCCGCCGCGGCGCCGCCCTCCTCCCCGAGCATGCGCGCATGTCCCGCGAGACCCGAGAGGCACCCATGGCCAACATGTTCCAGATTGGACGGCACGTCCTCCAGGTGTTCGGCGGTGGCCGGAAGTGGGTGGTCGCCGTGGACGGGGTGCTCCTCCGGGGGTGGCATTCCTCGACCTCCGATGCCTGGTCGGCGGGCGTCGCGGAGGTGGACCGGGTCCAGCGGTCGTCGCCGCCGGAGACATCCGCGCCATCGGAAGCCGCGGCCGGAACCCCGGCCTGAGCCGCCTCGCGCCATGAAGATCATCGACCTGCGCACCCGCCTCCGGCTCGCCGTAGACCCGCGCCTGGCGGGGCCCTCCGAGCTGTCGGCGGCGCTGTCACCCGAGGAGATGGGGCGGAGGCGAAGTCTCTGGTGCCCGGCCTACGAGCGTTGCCTGGAGGTGGCGTTCCGCAGCGGATGGAGAAGCTGGACCTGCGATCCTTGCCCGGGCTTCCTGCATGCCGAGCCCTTCCGGAAGCTCGAGGCCGCCCCCTGAACCGGATCGTCACCTGACCGCCCCGGTCCGGACCCGAATCCCTCACCGACCCGTGGCTTGGAACAGGGCGTGAATGAACTGCTCGCCCGGGTCGCCGACCTCCCGCAGTGGCAGGTGGCGCTCGCCGCGAGCTGGATCCTGCTGCAGGGGTGCGTCCTGCCCTCCTTCCCAGAGGAGATCGTCGTCGTCTCGATGGGAATGCTCGTGGCACAGGGTCGCATCGACGCCCCGCTCTGCCTGGCCGCGGTACTCGCCGGGCTCCTGCCTGCAAACTCCACGGCGGTCTTCTTCGGAGGCCTGGAGCCGGATCGGATGGTTCTCGGTCGGCCTCGTCGCCGTGGCGATCACGGTCGCGTGCGTGTCGCGCCTCGTCGGCTGCTCCCGACCTGCGCCCGCCCGCTGACCTTCCCGTCCTCCCCGAGCGGAAGCTCCACCGAGAAGACCGCCCCGCCACCCGGGCGCTCCCCGAGCGTGAGCCTGGCCCCGTGGGCATCCGCGATGGCCTTGACGATGGCGAGCCCCAGGCCGCTCCCGGGCCGGCCGGACCCCTGGGCGGCGACGCCGCGGAAGAAGCGGTCGAACACCTGGCCGCGCTCCGCCACGGGGATGCCCGGGCCGGTGTCCC
Organism: uncultured Anaeromyxobacter sp.; assembly: GCA_903874275.1. Classification (GTDB taxonomy): domain Bacteria; phylum Myxococcota; class Myxococcia; order Myxococcales; family Anaeromyxobacteraceae; genus CAIOAK01. Next base: position 9,634 of record CAIQRS010000146.1, on the reverse strand, counting down.
AGACCGAGAGCGAGATGGTGCCCGCACCCGGCTCGGCACGGACGCCGCACCGCCCTCCACTCGGGGTGTAGAGGAGGGCGTTGTCGAGGAGCGCCTCCAGGAGCTCGCGAAGCGTGGCCGGGTCGGCCCGGACCGCGAGACCGCCCGGGACGTCCACCTCGATGGCGAGGCCGGCCTCGGCGGCGCGCGGCGCCAGGAGCCGGGCCACCTCGGCCGCCAGGGGCTCGAGCGGAACCGGCTGCCGCACGGCGTTGGCGCGCGGCTCCTCGAGGCGCGCCAGGGTGAGGAGGTGGGTCACCAGCGTCGACGACTCGCGCGCCGCGACCGCGACGTCGGCGAGCGCCGCGCGGTACTCCTCGGGCGACCGGTCCCGGCGGAGCGCCACCTCGGCGCGGGTGAGGATCGTGGCCGTGGGAGTTCGCAGCGAGTGGCTGGCCCGGGAGACGAGCTGGCGCTGGCGCTGCATCGCCTGCTCGAGCCGACCCAGCAACTCGTTGAAGGAGCGGGCCACGTGCCGGAGCTCGGGGTCGAGGCCGTCCTCCCCGACCCGCCGGTCGAGCATCGTCGCGCCGATGGACTCCACCTCCGTGGCCAGGCGGCGGAGGGGGCGAAGGGAGAGGTGCGCGAGAAGGGCCGCTGCCACCCCTCCCAGGAGCAGGGCGCCGACGAGCGCCGCCAGGAGCCCCTCCCTGAAGCGCTCGCCCAGCGCGGCGAAGGGAGCTTCCTGCCCCGCCACCTGGACCACCACCCCCGCTCGCGCGTGCCGCCCGCCTCCCTCGTCCTCGCCCGCGGGGAGCCGCCGCGTCACCACCCTCCACGGGCCGTCCGGCGCGCCCTGTACCGTGACGGCGCCCGATTCCGGCGAGGGCCAGGGGAGCGTTCCATGGCCCACGATCTCCCCACCCGGGCCGATGACGCGAACGGGGTGGGAGGTGTCCCTCGGCGCGCCCTCCCCTCCCTCCATCTCGATCCGGCCGTCCCGCTTCACCTCGATCCGGGCGGCGATGCCGGCGGCGCGATCCGTGAGCTCCGCATCCAGGGTGTCGAGCGACCAGCGGGACCAGGAGCCGCCCAGGAAGGCGGCCAGGCCGCCGAGGAGCGCCAGGGTGAGCCCGACGACCAGGGCCACGATCTTGGCGCGGAGGGTCACCGCTTCCCCTTCGCGGCGGCCGCGGCCGGGTCGAGGCGGTACCCCTCGCCACGCCGGGTGCAGATGACCTCGCTCCCGGGCATCCCGGCCGCGTCCAGCTTGCGCCGCACCCTCCCGACGAAGACGTCGATGACGTTGCTGTCGAGGTCGGCCTCCTCCGAGTAGAGCTTCTCGGCGATGGCGGTCCGGGAGAAGGTCTTCCCCGGCGAGAGCGCGAAGAGCTCCACGAGGGCGAACTCCCGCGCCGTCAGGTCCAGGACCACGCCCCCGACCGAGGCGACGCGGGCCCCCAGGTCGAGCTCCAGGGATCCGAGAACGACCCGGTTGTCCGCCTGCCCGAGGCCGCGTCGAACCAGCGCCCGCACCCGCGACACCAGCTCCTCGAAGGCGAAGGGCTTCACCAGGTAGTCGTCGGCCCCCCCGTCGAGCCCGGCCACGCGGTCGTGCAATTCCCCGAGCGCCGTGAGGAGCAGCACCGGCGTTCGCCGTCCTCCCTGGCGCAGCCGACGGAGCAAGGTGAGGCCGTCGAGACCGGGCAGCATCCGGTCGAGCACGATGCCGTCGTAGGCGATCTCCGTGGCCAGGTGCAGCCCCTCCTCGCCGTCGTGGGAGAGGTCCACCGAGTAGCCCTCCTCGGAGAGCCCTTCGGCGATGGAGCGGGCCAGCGCCCGCGCGTCCTCGACGACCAGGATGCGCATCTCGTCAGTTCCGGGGGATCTTCGCCCGGTGCTCGTCGAAGTCCCCGGCCTCGGCCCCAGGATGACACGCCACGCAGTTGGCCAGGGTGCGAACCGACGGCAGGGAGACCGCGCGCGCCGCCTTCCGGTGCTCGTCCCGGAACCAGGGGGTCTCGGTGATGCGGGTGGAGGCGCTGCCCGCATCGCCGGGCTCGCCGGCGTAGGCCACGAGGTGGGCGGCCAGGAGGTCGCGGGTGGGCGCATCGAGCTCGGCGTTCTGGCCGAAGTGGCGCTCGAGGCCGCCCATGATGCGCCTCCACCCCTCCGCGGCGAGCATGCGGGGCGGAAACGCCAGGTGGCAGGACCCGCACTCCTTCCGGTAGAGCGCCGTGGCCGTGGGGTCGGGCTTCACCGGGGTGGCCCGTGCGGTGGTGGCCGATCCGAGCACCGCGACCGCGGATGCGACTCCGATTGCCAGCATGATCCTGGTGGCGTGCATGTTCATTCCTCCTCAGGTCCCGAGCATCCAGGTGACGAAGTTGCCCTTCTCCTCGGCCGTGCACTCGCGCCCCACCACCTGCTTGCAGTTGCGCGTGAACCACTTCTCCACCTCCCGCCGATCGGTGAGCCGCGCCGGGTTCGCGTTCGGTGAGAGCGGCTCCACCACCTTGCCGGCCGGCGTGCGCCCGGCCCTGCGGGGGTCGGGAGTGTGGCAACTCGAGCACGAGCCAGCCTGGCCGTCCACGGTGAAGGTGGCCAGGTAGAGCTTGTGACCGGCCTCGGCGGAGAATCCGGAGAAGGCCGGATTGGCGCGGCGCGCCTGGGCCTCGTACTCGCGGAGCAGCTCGGTGGCCAGCGGACCCGCGGCGTGCGCGCGCGACGGCAGGCCGAGGAGGAGCGCCAGGGCCACCACCGCGGCCGCGCCCAGCGCCAGGGCGCCGGCGACGCGCACCGGCGCGAAGCGCGGAGCCGGGGCGAGCCCGCCCGCCTCGTCGGGGGCCCGCTTCCAGCCGGTGATCATCCCGGCGACCAGGTTCTGCCCCTCGATGAGCGAGGAGACGACGATGCCGACCACGTGAAGCGCCACCAGCCCGAGGAGCGCACCGGAGAGCGCCTCGTGGACCTCCTTCAGTGCGTGGGCGCCGCGCTTCGTCAGGAGGCCGGAGAGCGGCCCCTGGAACTCGGGGCCGGCGTAGACCAGGGCTCCGGTGGCGGCCAGGCCGGCCAGCACGCAGAGCAGCGCCACCACCATCGCGCCTCCCAGCGGGTTGTGGGTGAGGTGCGGGGGCGGCCGCCGCGCCAGCAGGGAGCGGGCGTACGCGAGCATCTCCCGCGGGCCACGGACGAAGGCGCGGAAGCGCGCCTGCTCGGGCCCCAGCAGGCCCCAGACGATCCGCGCCAGCACGAGCCCCACCACGCCCAGCCCGACGCCGACGTGGATTCCCAGAAGGGCATCCTTCTCGGCGGTGAGGAACGAGCCCAGGACCAGCAGGACGAGCCCCCAGTGGAACGTGCGGACGAAGAGATCCCAGACCTTCACTTGCGCCATGTTCAGCCTCCGGATGCGGGCGTGACGCCCGATTCGCCCGGGAAGCTACGCGACCGACCATGACGGGAAGATGAACGGCCCCGATCCCCTTGGCCGGCGCAGACAGCTCAGGCGACCGCGATGGCCTCGCCGAACGGGCGCGCCCGAGTCGCCGGGCTCCAGGAGCGGGCGGCGACCGTCTCGGTCGCCAGCCATCCTTCCCAGGCGATCTCCCCGGCGGCGTGCGCGATGATCCGCGCCCGTCCGAGCATCGTCGAGCTCCCAGCATTGAGGATGCGCATGGGAGCGGCGCCGCCAGGTGGGGCGACGCGGAACTCGGCCGGGACGTGCCGGTGCCCGTGGAGCACGAGCTTGCAGCGCCCCAGGATCCGGCCGAGGAGGTCCTCCCCGAGGGGAAGCTCGTCGGCGCAGGGCAGCCCCACCAGGGTGGCCAGCCTCTCGGCCAGGTCCTCCACCGGGAGGGGAAGCACGTGGTGGTGGAGCATCACCACCGGAAGGGCCCCCGCCGGCGTCTCCTCCAGCGCCACCCGGACGTCGGCCACGTCCTGGCCGGAGAGCTCGCCGTGGCCGTCGATGAGGGAGCGGTTGTGCGGCGCGGTCGAGTCCACCCGGACCACGTGGAGCCCGGGGACCGAGGTGATGGCCACGCGCCCGCCCCGCATCAGGCCGCGCGCGGCGTCGTCGCCCATGCGGTCGTGGTTGCCTGGGACGGCGACGAGGCGCCCCTCCTCGAGGAGCGGGGCGAAGATCCGCTCGTAGCGGGCCAGCTCCCTCGCCATTCCACGGTGGGTGACGTCTCCGGTGAGCAGGACCTGGTCCACGCGGGCCGCGGCGAGCATCCTGGCCAGGCTCCGCGCCGCCTCGTCGGTGGCCTCGTCCCGCCCGATGTGGAGATCGGAGAGGTGCACCAGGGTCCGCATCGAGCCGTTGCTCTTCGCCATGGGTGAGGAGAAGGTAACCCGGCCCGCATGGCGGCCCTGCAACGTTCGGGGGACGACTCCAACTCAAGCCGCGCCGGAGATGCCGGACTGGTGAAACGGGCGGACGGGCACCCTCAGGACCAGGCGCCCGCGCGCATCGCGGACGGTGATCTCCCCGACCAGGGGAATGCCCGCGCCCTGCAGGGCCTCCTCGACGCCGGCGGCCGCCTCGACGGGAGTCCAGGCGCGGAAGACCACCTTCCTCTCGTCGCCGGGGGTGCCGTAGGTGCACTCGAAGAGTCGTTCCCGCTTGCCGCGCATCTGGATCCTCCTTGGACTGCCCTCGATCTACACCGAGCCGGGCCCCGTTGCGCGGCCCGTTGGGGGGGGAATTGGGTGCTCACCTCTCCAGGGCGAGAACCCCTTCCGTGGATGGGTCGCTGACCCGCTGCAGCCTGGACCCAGCCTGGACGAGCAGTCGATTGCCCCGCCATTGCACGGAATTCTCCCCGAAGGCCCGCACGAATGCGAAGAGGAAGAGGAGATCCTTCAGGGGCGAGAGCCAGATGACCCGGGCGCCGAACCCGGTCCCGCGCAAGGTTCGCGCGGTGGCCCCGTCGAGGAAGGCCTTGGAGAGCCAGACGAGGAGCGCCGCCGGCAGCGCCCAGGTCCCGGGGGAGAAGGCCAGCCCGGCCAGGGCGAAGGGGAGCGGGTAGAGGAGCACCTGGGCCGCGTAGACGGGAGTGCCGGCGATCTTCCGCTGCATGACGCACCAGCGGCCGTAGCGCGAGAGGAAGCCGGCCACGTCCCGCCGCTCGCTCACCGCCGGGATGGCGACGGATCCGATGGCCACCCGCTTCCCGAGCTCCCGGGTGACTTTCACTCCGAGTACGTAGTCCTCGGCCAGGACGTTGCGCACCGACTCGAACCCGCCCATGGCGACCAGGTCGGCCCGGCGAAACGCCATCGACTTGCCGACCACCACGTCCCGTCCGGTGAGCCGCTTGACCGCCACGGTGGCCGGCCCCACGGCCGACGAGGCCTGCAGGTTGTCCAGGGTGGACCCGAGGGACTCCTCGCCCACCCCACCCACCGGGTGGGTGACGAGCCCCACGCCCGGCTCGGCCAGGTGGCGCGCCACGTCCTCCAGGTACCCGTCCGGCGCGCGCACGTTCGAGTCGCTCACCAGCAGCACGTCGTGCCGGGCGGCGGCGGCGAGGCCGATGAGCTGGTTCACCTTGGGGTTCAGGCCCGGCTCGCCCCGCTGGATCACCAGGCGGAACCTGCCCGGCCAGCGGCGCACGGCCTCGTCGGCGACACGCCAGGCCGGGTCGCTCCCGTCCCGGACCCCGAGGACCACCTCGTAGGACGGGTAGTCGAGGGAGGCGAAGGAGGCCAGGTTGGCCTCGAGGTCGTCGTCCACCCCGCAGAGCGGCTTCAGGATGGAGATGGGGGGCAGCGGGCAGGGCTTCCGGGAAGCGGAGCGAAGGTGCAGCCGGAGGAGGAGGAGCTGGAGCATCGAGGCCAGGAGCCCCAGCGCCGCCACCGCAAACAGGATCGATCCCACGCGCACCTCCACGGTCCTTCGTTCAGATCCCCGCGCCCACCGCATTCCCCAGGCCGTTCAGCACCCGCCGCCCCTCGTGCAGCGCCGCCTCGAACTCGGCGGGCGTCCGCATGGGACGGCCGTCGGTCGCGTCGTACCGGGCCAGCTCCTCGATGGTGCGCTCCACCGAGAGGAGCTGGCGCAGCCGCTGGGCCAGGCCGTACGGCTCACCGGCGAGCAGGCCGCTCTCGAAGTGGGACGACTCGGCATAGGCTGCGGCGTAGATCGCGTACAGGTCGTGGCTGGTCATCTCTTCTCCTCGAGGAAGGCTCCTTCCCCACCGACCCGCCACCGCCCCGGAGCAGCACCGGCGCCGATCCTCGGCGGAGCGCGTGGAGTTCACGCGGCGCGCAGGTGACGATTTGCCGTCACTCGGAGGCGAGGAGCCGCTCCCGCACCTCGGCCCCCGCGGCGTGCTCGACGCCCACCAGCACCACCTGGGAGACCTCCGGGAAGAGCCCTCCGGAGGCCTCGACGAACACCAGCCGGAGCGCTGCGTCCCGCCCGTCGATCCGGGTCCGCGCCACGGGGCACCCGGCCTCCAGCACGACCCGGATGGCCAGCTCGGGCCGGGCCCGGATGGAGACCACCAGGGCGTCGCCGGCCCCGTCCCGGTGCACGTCCACCCCGTACGCCAGGGCACTCTCGACCAGGTTCAGCTCCTCCCGGTGCCCGTCCTCGGCCAGCATGATCCAGACCGGGTGGACGGGGTCGCTCCGATCGAGGACGCCGGGGGCCGAGAGGTGGGCCTCGTAGAGGACGACGTTGGCGTTGGTGGTCCGGACGACGCGAAACAGCTCGGGGGCGCACGGTCGTGCTTCCCCGGCGCCCAGCCACATCGCCACCATCCCCGCCAGCCAGATCCCCACATGGGGAGGCTAGCCGGGCGATGTGGCGCCGCGGCGGCGCCGCCGTGAACTCCCGGTGGACTTCGGGGGTAGCTACTTGGCGGCCGGAACCGGCGCGCCCTAGCCGCCCCGGCTTCCCGGGTGGCGCACGTCGGTGCCGCGAACCATGTAGACCACCATCTCGGCGACGTTGGTGGCGTGGTCCCCGAAGCGCTCCAGCTGCTTGGCTGCGAACATCGTGGAGGTGGCCCGGCGGATGACCCGAGAGTCCTCCATCATGTAGGCCAGCAGGTCGTTGAAGAGCCGGTGGTAGAGGGTGTCGAGCCGGTCGTCGTCGGCGATGACCTCCTCGGCCTTCTTGACGTCCCGCTCCACGAAGGCGTCGAGCGCCTTGGCGAGCTGCATGGCCGACAGGTCGGCGAGCTCGGTCAGGTCGTGGAACGGGCGGGACGGCGGCGAGTGGGACAGGTCGAGCGCCCGCTCGGCCACGTTCACCGCCAGATCGCCCATGCGCTCCAGGTCGGTGACGATCTTGAGCGCGGTGGTGATGAAGCGCAGATCGCTGGCGGCCGGCTGGCGCAGCGCCAGCAGGCGGCGGCACATGTCGTCGATCTCGACCTCGGCGCGGTTCACGTCCCTGTCGCCGGCGATGACCTTCTCGGCGAGCGCCGGGTCCCTCTCGGTGAGGGCGCGGACGCTCCCGGCGATGGCCGCCTCCACCTTGCCGCCCATCACGAGGAGCCGGTCACGAAGCTGTGACAGCTCCGCCTCGTAGACCTTGTCGGTGTGCATCTCAGGAGCCATGGCGTGGTCGATCCCCTTCTTGCAGTCTATCCGAAGCGCCCGGTCACGTAATCCTCGGTCTGCTGGACCTTGGGGTTCGTGAAGATGGTGACGGTGCTGTCGAACTCGATGAGCTTCCCCAGGTAGAAAAAGGCGGTCAGGTGGGACGTCCGGGCGGCCTGCTGCATGTTGTGGGTCACGATGACGATGGTGTAGGTGCTGGAGAGCTCGGCGATGAGCTCCTCGATCTTGGCCGTGGCGATGGGGTCGAGCGCCGAGCAGGGCTCGTCCATCAGGATCACCTCCGGGTCCACGGCGATGGCGCGGGCGATGCTGAGCCGCTGCTGCTGCCCACCCGAGAGGCCGAGCGCGCTCTGGTCGAGACGGTCCTTCGCCTCGTCCCAGATGGCGGCGCGGCGCAGGCTCCGCTCCACCACCTCGTCGAGGATCTTCTTGTCGTTCACGCCGGCGATGCGCAGGCCGTAGGCCACGTTCTCGTAGATCGACTTGGGAAACGGGTTCGACTTCTGGAACACCATGCCGATGTGCTTGCGCAGCGCGATCACGTCGAGGTGGGGGTCGAGGACGTCGGTTTCGTCCACGTGGAGCTGCCCGGTGATGCGCACGCCGGCGATCAGGTCGTTCATCCGGTTGATGCAGCGCAGGAGCGTGCTCTTCCCGCAGCCGGAGGGGCCGATGAAGGCGGTGACCCGGTTCCTGGGGATGCTCATCGAGAGATCGAAGAGCGCCTGCGCCTTGCCGTAGAAGAGGCTCAGGTTCTGGATGCGGATCTTCTCGGTGGCGTCCTCCGTCGAGGCACGGGTGGGGACGTTGATGCGCGAGCTGGTCGTCGCACCCTCGGAGCCGCGGTTCCGCGGTTCGTGGGGCGGCGACGTCGAGACGGAATTGGTGGAGGTGTGCATTGGCGGTCGGGCCTCAGGCAAAGGCGGAGGTCTGGTACTTCTTGCGGATCCGGTTCCGCAGGCGGATGGCCACCACGTTCAGGGCCACCACGATGAGGAGCAGGAGCAGCGCTGTCATGTAGACCATGGGCTTGGCCGCCTCGACGTTGGGCGACTGGAAGCCCACGTCGTAGATGTGGAAGCCCAGGTGCATGAACTTCCTGTCCAGGTGGAAGAAGGGGAAGCGCCCGTCGAACGGCAGCTCGGGCGCGAGCTTCACCACCCCGGTGATCATGAGCGGGGCCACCTCGCCGGCGCCACGGGCCATGGCCAGGATGACGCCGGTGAGGATGCCCGGAAGCGCGCCGGGCAGGACGATGCGGAGGATGGTCTGGAACTTGGAGGCGCCCAGCGCCAGGGAGGCCTCCCGGGCGCCGCGCGGCACGGCGGCGAGCGCCTCCTCGGTGGCCACGATCACCACCGGCACGGTGAGGAGGGCGAGGGTGAGCGAGGCCCAGAGGATGCCGCCGGTGCCCCAGGTGGGCGTCGGCAATGACTCGGAGTAGAAGGCGCGGTCGATGGAACCGCCCACGAAGTAGACGAAGAAGCCCAGCCCGAAGACGCCGAAGACGATCGACGGGACCCCGGCCAGGTTGTTGATGGCGATGCGGACCACCCGAACCACCGGCCCCTGCCGCGCGTACTCGCGCAGGTAGAGGGCAGCCAGCACCCCGAAGGGGGTGGTGACGAGGGTCATGAGGATCGTCATCATCACCGTACCGAAGATGGCCGGGAACACCCCGCCCTCCTGGTTCGACTCGCGCGGCTCGTCGAACACGAACCCGGCGAGCCGCTGGGCCAGGAGCCCCACCTTCGCTCCCCAGGACATCTGGTTCGGGCGGTGCGCGTGCAGGATGTCCGCGACCGGGATCTCCTTCTCCTGCCCCCCCGCCGCGCGCATCACCGCCGTGGTCGCCCGCGCCTTGGTGCGGAGCGCGGCGATCTCCGCCGAGATTCGCTCGTAGTCCTTGGCACGCGCCTCCAGGATGACGTTCTGTTCGGCCAGCTTCCGCTCCCGTTCGGGTCCGGCCGGCACCTCCCGACCGATCCGCTTCTGGGCGAGCCTGGCCCGGGTGATGTCGTGGTTCAGGTCCCCGATGTCGTCCTTCTCGAGCTTCTGGATGGCACGGCGCTTCTGG
>CAIQRS010000145.1 GCA_903874275.1 uncultured Anaeromyxobacter sp. | reverse complement strand
GGGCTCGAGACCACCGCCGGGTCGCGCATCCTCGAGGGCTTCGTCCCGCCCTTCGACGCCACGGTGGTGGAGCGGCTCGAGGCGGCCGGGGCGGTGGTGGTGGGCAAGCTCAACATGGACGAGTTCGCCATGGGCTCGTCCAACGAGAACAGCGCCTACGGCCCCTGCCGGAACCCCTGGGATCTTGAGCGCACGCCCGGCGGCTCCTCGGGCGGCAGCGCGGCCGCGGTCGCGGCCCGCCAGGTCTTCGGGGCCTTCGGCACCGACACCGGCGGCTCGATCCGCCAGCCCGCCTCGCTCTGCGGTGTCGTGGGCGTGAAGCCCACCTACGGCCGGGTCTCCCGCTACGGTGTCATCGCCTTCGCGAGCTCGCTCGACCAGGTCGGCCCCATCGCCCGCACGGTCCCCGACGCGGCGGCGCTGCTCGGCGCGGTGGCCGGCCACGACCCGCGCGACCAGACCTCCTCCACGCTGCCGGTGCCCGACTACCTGGCCGGGCTCGAGGGCGGCGCCCGCGGGCTGCGCATCGGCGTGCCGCGCGAGTGGATGCAGGGCGGCTCGGAGGCCGGCGTGGAGCGGCGCGTGCGCGAGGCGCTCTCCGCCTACCAGGCCATGGGGGCGACGCTGGTGGACGTCGAGCTTCCTCACTCCAGGTATGGAGTGGCGGCCTACTACCTGGTGGCGCCGGCAGAGGCGTCCTCCAACCTGGCCCGCTACGACGGCGTGCGCTTCGGCCTGCGCGCCCCGGCCCGCGCCCTCTCCGAGATGTACGGCGAGACCCGCGACCGGGGATTCGGGGCCGAGCCCAAGCGGCGCATCATGCTGGGGACCTACGCGCTCTCGGCCGGCTACTACGACGCCTACTACCTGCGGGCCCAGAAGGTCCGCACGCTGGTCCGGCGCGACTTCGACCGGGCCTTCGAGCGCTGCGACCTCGTCGCCGGCCCGGTCTCGCCCACGGTGGCCTTCCGGCTCGGCGAGAAGCTGGCCGACCCGCTGCAGATGTACCTGGCCGACGTCTTCACCATCTCCTGCAACCTGGCGGCGCTGCCCGGCCTCTCGGTCCCGGCCGGACTTCACCCGGAGTCACTATTGCCGGTCGGGCTGCAGCTGGTCGGGCGCCCCTTCGACGAGGCCACGCTGCTGCGGGCCGCCCGCGCGCTGGAGCGGGAGATGGGGCCCGCCCCCGCCCCGGAGGCGGCCGGATGAACGGTCCCACCCGCAAGATGGCGGTGGTGGTGTGGGGCGCCCTGCTGGCCACGCCGGTGCTCTTCGCCGGGGTGACGCTCACCGCGTCGCCGCCCCACGACCTGCGTTCGCCCGAGCTCGCCGGGCTCTTCCGCTGGATGTCGGCGGCCGTGGTGGGGCTCGGGGTGGCGCTCTCCCGCATCCTGCCGCCCCGCCTCCGGCGGCACGACAGGGGTTCGCGGGACGCGGTGGCCTTCACCCGGCTCGCGGTGGCCTGGGCCATCCTGGAGGGCGCGGCCATGTTCCCGCTGGTGGCCGAGCTCGTGACCGGCGACCCACTGCTCTACCTGCTCTGCGCCGCGGCGGTCGCCGCGCTGCTCTCCCTCTACCCCTCGGAGGGGCGCTGGAAGGGGTTCGCGGTCCAGCCGCTCGAGAGCCACGGCGCCGCCCGGAGGATGCCCCGGTGATCTCCGACTGGCAGCTCGTCGTCGGGCTCGAGGTTCACGCCCAGCTCCTCACCCGGAGCAAGATCTTCTGCGGCTGCCCGACCGCCTTCGGCGGAGAGCCCAACACCCACGTCTGCCCGGTCTGCCTGGGGATGCCGGGCGTGCTCCCTGCGCTCAACCGGCAGGTGGTCGAGTTCGCCGTGCGCGCCGGGCTCGCGCTGGGCTGCTCCATCCAGGAGAAGAGCGTCTTCGCGCGAAAGAACTACTTCTACCCGGACCTCCCCAAGGGCTACCAGGTGAGCCAGTACGAGCTGCCCATCTGCCTGGGCGGCGGCGTGGAGTTCACGCTCGACGGCGCCGACCGGCGGGTGCGCCTCACCCGCATCCACATGGAGGAGGACGCCGGGAAGAACCTGCACGGAGTCTCGGCCGATGGCTCGTCCGGGGTGGACCTGAACCGGGCCGGGGTGCCGCTCATCGAGATCGTCAGCGAGCCGGACATCCGCTCCATCGACGAGGCGGTCGAGGTTCTCAAGGCGCTGCGCGCCGTCCTCATGTACCTCGGGGTGAACGACGGCAACCTCGAGGAGGGCTCGTTCCGCTGCGACGCCAACGTCTCGGTGATGCCGGTGGGCTCCACCGTGCTGGGCACCCGCTGCGAGCTGAAGAACATGAACTCCTTCCGCTTCCTGCGGCAGGCCATCGAGTACGAGGTGAAGCGGCAGGTGGAGATCCTGGAGGGCGGCGGGAAGATCGTGCAGGAGACCCGCCTCTTCGACCCGCAGCGCGGGGAGACCCGCTCGATGCGCTCGAAGGAGGAGGCCCATGACTACCGCTACTTCCCCGAGCCCGACCTGCCGCCGGTGCGGGTGCCGGCCGCCTGGGTCGAGGAGATCCGCCGCTCGCTCCCCGAGCTGCCCCGGGCCCGCGCGGCCCGCTACCAGCGCGACCTCTCGCTCTCCGCCTACGACGCCGGCGTGCTCACCGCCGATCGGGAGACGGCCGAGTTCTTCGATGCCACCCTGGCGGCACGCGGGGGCGGGGCGGAGGCGGCCAAGCGCGTCGCCAACCTCCTGAACGGCGAGGTGGCCCGGCTCGCCAACGAGAGCGCCCTCGCGCCCTCGAGCTGGAAGCTCACGCCGGCGGCGCTCGGAGGCGTGGTTCGCCTCGCCGACCAGGGGGTCATCGGCGGGCCGGGCGTGCGCCAGGTGATCGAGGAGCTCTTCCGGGACGGCGGCGACCCCGAGGCGGTGGTGGCGGCGCGCGGGCTCGCGCAGGTGTCGGACGAGTCGGCGGTGGAGGCGGCCGCCGACGCGGTGCTCGCGGCCAGCCCCGCCGAGGTGGAGCGCTACCGGGCCGGAAACCAGAAGCTCATCGGCTTCCTGGTCGGCCAGGTGATGAAGGCCATGAAGGGCAAGGGGAACCCGGCGGTGGTGAACGCGGTGCTCAAGCGCAAGCTCGAAGGCGGGCGCTGATGGCCTGGGCGGGGTGGGGAGCCGGTCCGGCCGGCGCGGGTTCCGCGGGCGGACCGAGCCGCTGGTTCCTCGCCGTGCTGCTGGTCCTCTCCGGGGTGGTGGCCGGCGTGCTGCTGCGCGACGGTCGCTGGCTCGAGGGGGGCGTGGCCGGGGCCGGGGCCCTCTACTTCGGCCTGCGCGCCTCGGGGCGACTGGGCAGGCGGGGAGGTGGACAGTGACGGAACGTGAAGTGCTCCGGCCGGTGCTCTACGACGACCGCAAGGACGAGGTGCGGCTGCTCGACCAGCGGCTCCTGCCGGCCGAGGAGACCTGGCTTGCCCTCGTCACCGCCGACGAGGTCGCCGACGCCATCCGCACGCTGGCGGTGCGGGGAGCGCCGGCCATCGGCGTGGCCGCCGCCTACGGACTCGCGGTCGAGGCCCGCCGCGGCGCCTCGCCGGAGCGGCTGCGCGCGGCGGCGGCGCTGCTGGCCCGGGCGCGCCCCACGGCGGTGAACCTGGAATGGGCGGTGCGGCGCATGTCCCGCAAGATCGGGGAGCCCGGCTCGGCCGTGCTCGCCGAGGCCCACGCCATCCGCGACGAGGACGAGGCCTCCTGCCGGCGCATCG
>CAIQRS010000144.1 GCA_903874275.1 uncultured Anaeromyxobacter sp. | reverse complement strand
TGCACGCCGAGATCCCGGTGCTGCAGTACTACGCCAACTCGATCCGGCACCTGTTGCCGGAGGAGATGTAACAGCGACGTCTACGCAGCAGACGGCGCAGATCTCGCGAGCAACCGGATTCCCCGCGTACCGTCTCACCACCTCCTGCTCCACCACGGCCGCAGGCACGCCCCGGCTGGGGTGGGCCCGATCCCGTCCTACCGGTAGGACGCCAACAGGCGCCGGGGCTCCTCCGTCATCCCCTTGGCGAGCCCGCTCACGGTCGTGAGTCACAACCGTCCGTCTCGAATCGGCTCCTCGACCTCGGGGAATCGCCGGATCATTCGAGCGCCCACCTGGCGGGAGGACCACTCGCGTGCCTTCTTGAAGGCAGTTGCTCATGCGCTTCCGGGCCTGAGAGCAAGCGTTCACTGACAGACAAACAGCTTCACGGCCTGCTGATCGCCTTGTTTCGTCCCCTGCTCCCGGTGCACGAGGGACTTCACCCCTTCCCGGAGGCCACACGTGTTCCTCTCCCGCCATTCCGCGACGACGCCCACGCTCGGCTGGAGCCGCCCCCTCGCCGCCGCCGCCGTGGACCAGGGCATCAGCGGCAACCGGGTCCTCCACGACTTCATCGGGCCGAACGCTCTGGCGGTCGACCTGTCGCTCTTCCGGCGCGGGGGGGGGGGGACTGACCCGCCCCTACTTCCCCGCCCCCCTCCACCCCGACACGTCCGTCCCCGGCGGCGCCGTCCGCGCCCACCACTCGGCCATGCGCGGCAGGAACCGCTCGGTGTACGTCAGCCGCGACACCGCGTTGAAGGTGCTCGCGTCGCCGCTCCAGCAGTGCTCGTCGCGCGCGCCGTAGAGGATCTCGGCGTCGGCTGGCGGACTCGCCGTGGAGAGGAACTCCTCGGCCCGGTAGACCGCGTCGTTCAGGAAGAAGTTGTCGGAGAGCCCCACCATGAGGTGGAGCTTGCCCCGCAGCTTCGGCCCCAGCGTCGCCCAGTCGCGGCGCATGACGTGGACCAGGTCGAACCGCTCCCTCCAGCTCGCCGCGACCTCGCGGTCCACCACCCCCGTGGACTTGTCGAAGATGCGGCGGGGATACCCGTCCTTCCCCACCGGCGAGAAGACCGCCTCCCAGGCGTCCCACTGCCCTCCCGAGCGCGAGCGCGTCCCCAGCGCCAGCTCCAGTCGCGCCTCCTGCTCCACCGTGCTGCGCACCCGCCCCAGGTAGTCGCGCGAGGCGGCGCGAGGCGTGCTCCTCCACGGCCCGCTCGATCGGAAGGCGTTCTCGTCGGCGTACAGGTCGATGGTCAGGTAGTGGCGGAAGTCGATGGGGTCGGGACAGGCGGCCCAGGCGCCGTTGTAGGCGTCCGGGTAGAGGACCTGCGCGGCCAGCGACTCCCATCCTCCGGTTGACCCTCCGTGGAGGGCGCGGGCCCATGGTCCCAATCCCCGGTAGCGCCTCTCCACCTCCGGCACCAGGTCGAGGGTGATGGCGTCGCCGTAGGGCCCCAGGTTCTCCGAGTTCACCGCGTAGGAGTCGTCGTAGTAGGGGTTGGCGTGCTGGATGACCAGCACGATGGCGCGCGGGAACCCCGGCGAGGTCCAGGTCTTGAAGAAGGCGTGGGCCCGCTCCTGGACCAGCCGCTCGTAGCCGTAGCGGGTGCACCAGGCCCCCTCGTGGCCATTCGGGCAGTGCACCCGCAACCCCTCGAGATCCACCGGCGGCAGCGACGGGTCCGGCGGCTCCTCCCGCATCTCGTCGTAGGTGGCCTGGAAATGGCCGTGGGCGACGACGAGCGGATACCTCTGCTGCGGGTGGTCGTGCCAGCCCTCGGGGAGCACGACGACCGCGCCCAGGGAGACCGGGCGGCCCCAGAACCCGGTCAACCGCTCGTTCGGCACCTCCAGGTGTTTCACGTACCGTGTATCCACGGGCCTGGGGATCGGTGGAATGACCTCGTCGAGCAAGATCTTCACTGTGCCGCCGTCGCCGATCCGGACGCGGCGCGGGCGGGAGTACGGGTTGCCCGGCGCACGGGCCAGGCTCTGCCCCTCCCCCCGGTCGGCCGGGAGCTTCACCACGTGTCCGTCCCCGCGGCGGAAGGTCTCGTAGACGTGCAGGAGCGCCTGGACCGTGTACTCGCCGGG
>CAIQRS010000143.1 GCA_903874275.1 uncultured Anaeromyxobacter sp. | reverse complement strand
GCTCCCCCCCACCGAGTGGTTCCCGGACATCCGCGCGGCCCTGCCGGTCCTGGTGGCCTCCCGCGTGGTCGTCCTCTGGGTCATGAAGATGCACCGCTGGTCCTTCTTCCTCTCCGGGCTGGAGGAGGCGGTGCGGCTCGGAGTCGCCACCATCGGGGGCACGGTGCTCTTCGCCGTGCTCTGGTACGGCGTCCACGGCCACAGCCTCCCCGTCTCCGTCGTCCTGCTCGAGCTCCTGCTCACCAGCGGCGTCCTCGCCGCCATCCGCTACTCCCCGCGCTTCACCGCGAGCTTCCTGGGCGAGCGGCTCGAGGACGGCCGCCAGAAGGCCATCATCGTCGGCGCCGGCAGCGCCGGCGACCTGCTGCTGCGCGACATCCGCCGCTCCCCCGAGAAGAAGCTCAAGGTGGTCGGGTTCGTGGACGACTCGCCGCGCAAGCGGGGCACCACCCTGGGCGGCAAGTCGGTCATGGGCTCCATCGACGACCTGCCCGATCTCATCCGCAAGCACGACGTGTCCATGGTGATGGTCGCCATCATGGAACTCCCCGCCGAGCGGCTGCGCCAGATGCTCGCCCTCTGCTCTGGCTCCAAGGCCAAGTTCAAGATCATCCCGGCCTCCTTCACGCAGATGGACGACAAGATCAGCGCGGCCATCCTGCACGACCTCTCCCCCGAGGACCTGCTTCCGCGCATGCAGGTCGGGTTCGACCAGCAGGAGATCCGCGCCAAGGTGCAGGGGCGGCGCATCATGATCACCGGGGGCGCCGGCTCCATCGGCAGCGAGATCGCCCGCCAGGTGGCGTCCCACCAGTGCGCGAAGCTGATCCTCGTGGACATGAACGAGAACGGCCTCTACCTGAACGCCCGGGAGCTCCAGGCCGAGTACCCGGACGTCGTCATCCGCGCCGAGGTGGCCGACGTCCGCGAGCAAGACCGGCTCATGCGCCTGGGCAAGAAGTACCGCCCCGAGTTCATCTTCCACGCCGCGGCCCACAAGCACGTGCCCCTCATGGAGGACGCGCCCGAGGAATCGGTGAAGAACAACGTCTTCGGCTCGCTCAACGTGGCCCGCATGGCCGACGCGGTGGGCGCCGAGCGGCTCGTCCTCATCTCCACCGACAAGGCCGTCCGCCCCAGCTCGGTGATGGGCGCGTCGAAGCGCATCGCCGAGATGGTGGTGCGCGACCAGGGGCGCCGCAGCAAGACCCGCATGACGGCGGTCCGCTTCGGCAACGTGCTCGGCTCGGCCGGAAGCGTCATCCCCATCTTCAAGCAGCAGATCGAGCGGGGCGGCCCGGTCACCGTCACGCACCCGGAGTGCACCCGCTACTTCATGACCATCCCCGAGGCGGTGGGGCTGGTGCTGGTCTCGGGCCTCAACGACTACGGCGATCTCTGCATCCTGGAGATGGGCAGCCCGGTGCGCATCGCCGACCTGGCGCACCACCTCATCACCATGGCCGGCTTCGTGCCCAACCTCGAGATCCCCATCGTCTACACCGGTCTCCGCCCCGGCGAGAAGCTCCACGAGGAGCTCATGACCGAGGAGGAGGAGCAGACCCACCAGGCCCGCAACCGCATCCTGGTGGCAGAGAGCCCGCTGCCCCCGGCCGACCTCCGCGAGAGGCTGGCCGAGCTGCGCAAGCTCGCCGACGCCGGCGAGCCGCTGGCTTTGCTCCAGGCCATGCGGGAGTTCGTTCCCACGTTCCGGACGCCGGAGATCGAGCCGGCAGTCGCGGCTTCGGTCGCAACGGGCTTCTCCACCCCGGCCGCGACCGGGCGCCCGGACAGCTACGACCAGGACCGCAAGCAGCCGCCGTCGTTCCCGGTGCCGCCCGGGACGGCGTAGGGTTCGCAACGGCGAACCTGCTATCTTTTCCGCGTGGCGTCCCTCTTCTACGACGACGTGCTCGCCGCCCTCGCCGCGGCCGGCGTCGGCCACGTGATCGTGGGGGGCATCGCCGTGAACCTGCAGGGAGTCCCGCGGTTCACCTCCGACCTCGACCTGGCCGTGGCGATCGACGGGACGAACCTCGCGACCGCCGCCGGAGTGCTCGAGGCGCTGGGGCTCCGGTGCCGCCTCCCGGTGACTCGCGACGACCTGGCCCGGCCCGACGTCGTGCGGGGATGGGTGGAGGACAGGAACCTCATCGCACTCACCTTCGTTGACCCGTCCCAGCCGCTGCGGGAGGTGGACCTCGTCATCGCGTCGCCCGTGCCGTACGGCGAGATCGAGGGAAGCGCCGACCGGATGAGATCGGGGGATCTCGAGCTGAAGGTCGCGAGCATCGACGTCCTCATCCGCATGAAGACCGGGACCGGCCGGGCGCAGGACGCCTCCGACGTCGATGCGCTCCGGCGCATCCAGGGGGCCCTCCGTGGCCGATGACCGACCCCTCCGCGGCTTCGCCCACCACCACACCGACGAGGAACTCCGCGCCTACGCTGCGCTCACGCCCGAACAGAAGCTGCGCTGGCTCCACGAGGCCTGGTGCTTCACCGCCGCGACGCTCCCCGCCGACCGACTCGAGGCCTGGATGAAGATGCGTCGCGGGGAGATCTGAGCGGCGGGTTGCCGTAGCGACGCCTGGAAAGCGACCTGCAAGCCCTGACGGTCGCAGCGGGGGCGGGCGCAGCGGCATCGGGGGGCGCTGCCGGCGGCGTGCCGGGAGCGGCGGCCGCTGGCGCAGCGGGAGACGAGGCGAGGTGGTCCCGGACCCGGGCCAGGGTGCCGAGCCCGTCCCAGATGTCGTCGGGGATGGCCGCCTGGAACTCGCGCTCGCAAGACTCCCGGAAGACGAGCAGGCTGAGCGAGTCGATCCCCAGGGCGTCCAGCGACTTCGAGAAGTCGATCGAGGCCGGGGGCATCTTGCCGATGTCGGCCACGATGCGGCGCAGCTTCTCCTCGCGTTCGGCGTCGTTCATGGGCGGCTACTGTCTAGTACGGACGCGGGGCGGCGACCATCGATTTGACCTGCGACGGGGGGCAGCCGAGGAGGGCAACCAGGCTCCCGCTACCCCGCCACGTACCCCGAACCCGCTTTCCGGGCCGCCGCCTCCACCGTCCCCGCGCGATCCTCGAGGAGCCGTGCGTACCGAGCCTTCATCTCATCGGGCAAGAAGCTCCGCGCGACGAGGGCCAGGGCCGGTGTGAGCGCGGCGTGAACCTGGCCGAGCGCCCGCCCGGCGGCCCTGGGCGTGAGGCCACAGTACGACGCGAAGTCGAGCCATTGACGGGGCGTGACACCACGCCGGTTCCCGCCCACCGGGAGGGCAAGCAGGTCGTCCTCGACGACCAGGTCGGTGCAGAGGAGATCGTAGGCCGGGGAGAGCCGGTGGACGCCGTCCTCGCCGCGAAGCAGCGACAGGTTCTTGAGGTGCATGTCGCCGTTGCCGGTCCACCAGGCGAAGACGACCTGGCGAAAGAGCCCCAGGGCGGCCACCAGGGGTTCGGAGGCATGGCGCCGGACCAGCCGGGCGCAGAGCTCCGCGGACCCCTCGTACTTCTGCTTGGGAGCCAGCTCGCCGAGCTGGCAGAAGTCCTCCTGGAGGAGCTTCCCGCCGTCGGCGGTCCGGTCGAACCGGCGCGTGAGGTAGGCCAGGCTGCCATCGCGGAGGCGAACCAGGCCGTTCGGCGGAACCTGGACGCCGGCGGCCTCGGCGAGGCGCATGGTGACGTGCTCGTTCTCTGGCAGGCTGGGGAAGACCTGGGCCTGGGGCTTCAGGATGAAGTGGCCCTTCTCCACGGCCACGCGGAGCGTGGCCCGGTCCGCGGTGAGCCCCACCGAGACCTTTCGCTGGATGCCCGACAGCGACGTGTGACCCACCATGGCCTGGGCCACCGTGTGGAGCCTGGCAAGCTCCAGGTCGATGGTCGGGACACGGGTCGATCCGAAGAGCGCCCTGGCACAGCGCGCGTGGTACTCACCCTCGCCGCGGATGTCCGCCAGGCAGACGAGGCAGCGCGCGGTCACGTCGCGTCCCCGGTGTCGTCCACGATCTCGACCGCGCCGATGCAGTCGCCGCAGGTGGCGAGCAGGAGGCCGAAGGCGTCGTCCCTGGAGATCTTGAGCTTGGCGGTGCTGAGCTCGAGGAGCCAGCCCTCCGGCAGGAGGTTCTCGAAGAACGGGTGGATGCCGCGATGGTCGAAGGGTTCGGGGCGCAGCGGCAGGGTGAGCGAGATAGGCAGGCGGTCCGGCGTCGTCAGCCAGGCCTCGTCGTAGGTGAATTGGGTGCCGACCTCCCGCTCCTCGATGACGCCGACACGGCGGCCGTCCAGCCGGACGATCCCGCGACGTGCCATCACGGAGCTTGCTCCTCGGTCCGGGGCGCATCCACGGCGCCCAGCGTCTTCCCGAAGACCGCGAGAACGCGGTTCACCACGTCCATGCGGAGCGTGGCCTTGCCGCGCTCCAGGTCCCAGACGGCCCGCGGGCCGACCCCGGCCAGCTCCGAGAGGGCGCGCTGCGTGAGGCCGGCCGCCTTGCGTCGGCTGCGGACCAGGGTCGCAAGTGCGATGGTATCCCGATAGGGAGAAGCTGGTCGCTGCTTGCCGCGTGCCTTGGGTTCTGGGTTGATCATGTCGTCTATATTCTCCCGATAGGGAGAATAAGTGTCAAGCAGAGTGTGTCGTGATCAATTCCCTGCCTATTCGGTGCCTAAATCTCCTGATCGGGATAATCGTTCCCAGGCGTCTCGTGGCGTGCAGCGACTACCTCTCCCCCAGCCCCAGGAACAGCTCGAGCCCCAGGTCGACCGCGGCCAGTTCACCCCGGGTCACGGCGCCGAACACCCGGCGGATGCGCCGCTTGTCCACGGACCGGACCTGGTCGGTGAGCGCGTAGGAGGTCTTCGCGAGCCCGCTCCTGCCCCAGGGTGGGGTTGAGCTCGACGAGGACCACGGTTCCCCGGTCGATCTTCACGCCGGGCTCCCCGACCAGCCCTTCCCCTCGATCCAGTGCACCGGCTTGCCCGCCGAGGCATCGACGAGTCCGTCGTCGTCGCCCGCCGGGAGGCCTGCCCCCCACTCCACGAGCCCCTCCTCGGCCACCAGGGCAGCCTCCGGGTGCGGGCTCGCGATGGAGCGCAGAAGCCCCTGCCGGCGGCGCAGGGCGAGCTCGTGAGCCACGGCCTCGGCGATGAACCGGCTGCGGTTGCGCTCGCAGCGGTCGATCTCCTCGACGAGCTCCTGGGGCAGGGTGACGGTCACGCGTTCGCTGGCCATGGTCGTCTCCGGTATGCAGATTTACATGATCATGCCGCCGCGGCGCACCAAGCCGCCGGATTCACGCCTCCTGCCATCCTGCCCGCCGACCGCCGCGAGGCGTGGATGAAGATGCGTCGCGGGGAGATCTGAGCACGGCCGCAGCCACGCCCCGGCTGGGGTGGGTCCGATCCCGTCCTACCGGTAGGACGCGGCGGGCCGCCGCCATCAACCCTGCTCGGCCACGAGCTTCAGCGCCACGAGGTGAGGGAGGTCCACCACCGGCAGTCCGAACTCCGGAACTGCACGTGAAGTCGAGATCGCATCGCGCGCGAGCCTCTCGTGACGTCCGTCGGCCGCCCGCAGGTTCACGATCTGAACGGGGTCGAAATCCGGACCCGAGATGGTCACGACGCCGCCCAGGGAATCGTCCGGCCCCGGCTCGCCCGCGGGCTGAATCCGCTCATGCGCGGGGCCTCGCGAACACGCTCAGGCGCTCACCAAGATCGAGTGCGAGAAGGACACGATCCCCCACGCTCATGCGCCGGATTCGCTCTCGCTCCGAGGCATCCGCCATCCGGGCCGCGTTGCTGACCCGCTCCGATCTGGGGAGATTCCGCCGGATCGCAGTCCGGAGGGCGTCCCCCGCGACGTCGCCAGGGAACACTTTGGACCTTCGGCGATGGTCCCGGAGGTCCGTCACCTGAGCCTCGAGCCCCGTGAGCCCGGATGCGTCGGCCGCGAGCTCGACCACCATCACGAGCTCGGACTTGAGCTTCAGCCTGCGTGCCTCCTCCTTGATGGTCGGCCAGTCCAGGCGCTTCCGGTGCTTCACGACGACCACGGGCAAGACCTCGAGGAGCGCGGGCGCACGCTTCGCCAGGGAGAGCGCCTTCACGAGAGTGGCCTCGAGCGTCAGGTGCCGGCGTGCCTTCCGGCGCGCACCCATCGGAGCTCCGAAATGGGCGAGGGACTCCATGACCTCGAGGTCCGAGTCGTCGCCGTGAGAATTCGTCGCGTCCGGGATGGTCAGCAACCGCACCAGCGGTCCAACTGCAGGGTGGGCGCGGTTCCTCACCTCGACGGCCACCGTGTGCTGGGAAAGGCCGGTGCGTCGCGCCAGGCCACTGAGCGAATCGGAGACGTGGTCACGGAGCACGGCCTTCAGGAGATCTGACCAGATCTCAAGCCGTGGCCCCTCCCTTCCCCGTACGCCGCGCCGCCCTCCCTCGCCAGCGGGGCGTCGCCCAACATTTCACCCCTGGTGTACAGGTCCATCACCTCGTCCCCGTAGACCTGTCGCGCCGCCTCCAGGTTATGCGCACGGCAGAGGACCCTGCAGTTGCTCACAGTGGACGGCCCGCCCTTCCCCCGCGGCACCACGTGGTCGATCTCCAGCCACACCTCCGACCCGCACACGCCGCCGCCATCCACCGGCCACTGGCACTTCCCCTCGTCCCGCCTCACGACCTCCCGCTTCACCTTGGCCGGGACGCAGGCCTTCCTCTTCTCCTGCTGGCCGATGAGCAATTGCAGCGCCGCCGTGAGCACGTGCTCATCCGTCGCTCCCGGCTGAACGTGCGACTGCCCCGCCCTGGCCTTCCTCAGCAAGGTCATGAACGCCGGCGACACCGTGACGTGCATCCGGGTCTCGGTGGAGGTCAGCGGCTCGACCACCGTCCGCCCCTCCACGGCCGCAGGCACGCCCCGGCTGGGGTGGGTATGATCCCGTCCAACCGGTTGGACGCCGACAGGCGCCGGTT